>JBBIKO010000051.1:8699-10053 GCA_037445415.1 Bacteroidota bacterium | reverse complement strand
ATTGGATATTTGGCATCTATCATAATTGCTGTTTCAATGACAATGACTTCTGTCGTAAAATTAAGAATATTAAATGGCATAGGTGCTTTGTTGTTTTCAATTTATGGTTTTTTTATAGGATCATATCCTGTTGGTATTTTGAATGGTTTTATTACTATAATAAACATTTACCACTTATCGAAAATGTTAACTTTGAAAGAAACTTTTGAATTTCAACCAGTTTATTTTACTGACGCTTATGTTAAAAGATTTTTAGAATACTACTATAACGATATTAAAAAAATTTTCCCAAATTTTGATCATAATAAAAGTGATTACGATGTTTGTTTGATAATGCTAAGAAACATGTCAGTTGCTGGTTTGTTTTTGGCAAGTAAATCAGACGACAAATGCTTATTGATAGAATTAGATTATGTTATCGAAAAGTTTCGAGATCTTAAAAACGGTCACAATTTGTATAAATATCTTGAAAGCACATTTAAGAATGAATCAATTACATTCAAAAGTAAACCACAAACACAAGCTTTTAGTAAATATTTAACCGATATTGGATTCAAAGTATCTGAAAATGGAACCTTAGTACGATAATTTGTTAATAAAAATCGGATATAATCGTTTGTAATTCTGTTAATTGTATTTACAAATAATTAGCAGTGCAAAAGATCTCTTTATGTTAATTTGTTGTAATATCTTTATTTCAGGTACACTTTTTTGGACTGATAACGAATATAAACCTAAAAGAGTTTTTTTATGTACATTAGTTTTTTTGATTTACGAAAATTTTTAGTATTTTTTTTTTGAATTATATGCTTTTGTCATTATTTTTGAAACTCTATTTTATAAAAATAATGTTGCTTGTTAAAAAACATACTATTGGTTTATTTTTGCATATTCTGCAAAAGATACTACTAATATGTCTAATCACGAATCGTTTAATCCAGGTAACTTTATTATTGACCATATATTAGATGATCATGAGTGGCATGTAGCAACCATAGGTCATACACATATAAGTATTCCATTGCCGATTATAGTTTATAGCTACAAACAGCATAAGTGGCATGTATTTTTATCTTCAAAATTTCATCATGGACAGAAGGCATACAATGGTTTAGCTCTAATTAAAACAGGTAAATACAAAGGAAAAATAGTTGAATTGCTTGAAGATGGTTCTATTGATGAAAAATCGCCACTTCCATTGAATTTATCTATTACAAAAAATGTAGTTGGAATATTTGTTGTTTCAATTATCCTTTTTATTGTATTTATTTCAACTGCACGTTATTACAAAAGAAATCCCAATAGCCCTCCTCGTAAAATGGCATCGTTATTTGAGCCATTTATTTTATTTATT
>JBBIKO010000051.1:7142-8689 GCA_037445415.1 Bacteroidota bacterium | reverse complement strand
GATATAGCACAAACATCAATTGGTCGAAACTACAATAAGTTTATGCCTTATCTTTTAACAGTTTTTTTCTTTATATTTTTTTCTAATTTGTTAGGATTAATTCCAATATTTCCAGGCGGAGCAAATATAACCGGCAACATAGCAGTAACTATGGTTCTTGCACTTTTTACATTCATAATTACAACTTTTTCAGCAAATAAAGCATATTGGTTGCATATATTTAATGCACCAGGAGTCCCTTGGTGGCTCAAAATACCCATCCCTTTAATGCCACTAATAGAACTTATTGGAGTATTTACCAAACCTTTTGTACTAATGGTGCGTCTTTTTGCAAACATAGCAGCAGGACATATTATAGTACTTGGTTTTATTAGTTTAATATTTATCTTTGGCACAATGAGCGAATTTTTTGGTTACGGTATTTCTATTTTATCCATTGTTTTTGCTGTATTTATGACATTACTCGAATTATTAGTAGCTTTTATTCAGGCTTATGTATTTACATTACTTTCGGCGATATATTTCGGAATGGCAACCGAAGAACATCATGAAAACCACTAAATTAAATATATTATGATTACATTAACAATTATTTTACAAGCTGTAGCAAATGTAGCTTTAGCAAAAATGGGTGCTGGAATTGGTGCAGGTATTGCAGTTATTGGGGCAGGTTTAGGAATAGGCAACATAGGTGGAAATGCAATGCAGGCAATAGCACGTCAACCAGAGGCAGCTGGCGATATACGCTCAAATATGATTGTTGCTGCTGCTTTAATCGAAGGTGTTGCATTTTTTGCTATCGTTGTTTGCTTATTGATTCTTTTTATTTAAATGATTCGGGAAGAGCAATAAGCTCTTCCTCTTTTTTAAAAAATTATGTTGTATAATAAAGAAAATAAAATATGCCACCACTTGTATCGCCAGGAATAGGTTTAATTTTTTGGATGTTATTATCTTTTAGCATCGTTCTTTTTATTTTAGCAAAATTTGCTTGGAAACCTATACTAAAAATTTTGAAAGACCGAGAAGATAGTATCGAAAAAGCTCTTAAAGCCGCAGAAGAAGCAAGAGAAGAAATGCAGCGATTACAAGCCAACAACGAACAAATCATATTGGAAGCTCGCAAACAAGCTGATGCAATTATTAAAGAAGCCAGAGAATTAAAAGAAAAATTAGTTTCAGATGCAAAAAATCAAGCTACAATAGAAGCAAATAAAATTTTACAAAACACAAAACTTGCTATAGAAAATGAAAAAATACAAGCACTTAACGAAATTAGAAACCAAATTGCAGGATTTTCAGTTTTAATAGCAGAAAAAATTCTAAAAAAAGAACTTCAAGAAAAAGAACAACAAAACAAATATATACAAACATTACTCGATGATTTAAAACTAAACTAAATTTATGAACTACAGTAAAATAGCTATACGTTATGCAAAGTCTTTGTTTCTTGCTGCATTAGAGGAGCAAAAACTAAATAATGTGTACAACAATTTGTTAGTTTTACAGGAAGTTTTAAATGAAAATAAAGAATTTTATTTCTTCTT
>JBBIKO010000051.1:0-7132 GCA_037445415.1 Bacteroidota bacterium | reverse complement strand
AAACCCAAATTCTTAGCCCCGAAGAAAAGAAAAACCTTTTTAAAAGCGTTTTTGAAAAAAAGATAGAAACTTTAACTTTAAATTTTCTGCTTTTATTAGTTGACCAACATCGCGAAAATCGGTTGAAAGACATTATTCGAAATTTTTTCACACTTTATAATAGTCATAATCAAATTATCAATATAAGTATCATTACAGCAAATAAACTTGATGAAAGCTATATTTTTGAGTTTAAAAACAAATTAGAGCAGTTTCTTTCTAAATCAGTTCAATTACATAATGAAGTTGATGAAAATATTGTTGGAGGTTTTGTTCTTCAAATTGAAGATAAAGAATACGATGCAAGCATAAAAAATCAACTAAATAAAATTAAAAACAATTTGATTGAAACATCTATGATTTAAAAAATAATTAGTATGGCAGACTTAAAACCTGGTGAAATATCTCAATTATTAAAAGTTAAGCTGTTAAACTTCAAAACTGAAGTTGATTACAACGAAATAGGTTATGTAATTCAAGCTGGCGATGGCATTGTTCGTGCTTATGGACTAAATAACCTTCAGTCGAACGAAATGGTTGAGTTTGAAAATGGAGTAAAAGGCATTGCTCTTAACCTAGAAGAAGATAATGTTGGAATAGTACTTCTTGGTCCATCGGAAGGAATAAGAGAAGGGAATAAGGTTCGACGTTTAAACACAATTGCTTCAATTAAGGTAGGAAAAAGCTTGTTAGGCAGAGTTATTAATACTATTGGCGAACCTATAGATGGGAAAGGTCCTATAACTGGAGAATTGTACGAAATGGCTTTTGAACGGAAAGCTCCTGGTGTAATATTCCGACAGCCTGTTAAAGAGCCTTTACAAACAGGAATAAAAGCAATTGATGCAATGATCCCTATTGGGCGTGGACAGCGTGAACTTATAATTGGCGACAGACAAACAGGAAAAACAGCTATTGCAATAGATACAATTATCAACCAACGTAAAAATTTTGAAGAAGGAAAACCTGTTATTTGTATTTACGTTGCCATAGGTCAAAAAGGATCAACAGTAGCAAGCATAGCCAAAATCTTAGAAAAATATGGTGCAATGGATTATACTATTATAGTAGAAGCCACTGCTAGCGATCCTGCTGCAATGCAATTTTATGCTCCGTATGCTGGTTGTGCAATAGGTGAATTTTTTAGAGATACAGGTCAACATGCTCTCATAATTTACGATGATTTATCGAAGCAAGCTGTATCGTATCGCGAAGTATCCTTATTGCTTCGTCGTCCACCAGGACGCGAAGCATATCCTGGCGATATTTTTTATTTACATTCGCGTTTATTAGAAAGGGCTGCAAAAATAATAGAATCAGATGAAGTTGCAAGCCAGATGAACGACATACCCGCTTCAATTCCTCATTTAGTTAAAGGTGGTGGTTCTCTAACAGCTCTTCCTATTATCGAAACTCAAGCAGGAGACGTTTCGGCTTATATTCCCACAAATGTTATTTCTATTACTGACGGTCAAATTTATCTTGAATCAAACCTTTTCAACGCTGGCATTCGCCCTGCTATTAATGTTGGTATTTCTGTATCTCGTGTAGGAGGAAATGCTCAAATTAAAGCAATGAAAAAAGTTGCGGGAACATTAAAGATAGACCAAGCACAATATCGCGAATTAGAAGCATTTGCTAAATTTGGTTCTGATATAGATGCTGCAACTAAAGCTATTATAGACAAAGGTGCAAAAAATGTAGAATTGCTTAAACAAAAGCAATATTCTCCTGTACCCGTTGAAGAACAAATTGCTGTTATTTATTGCGGAACAAAAGGATTGCTTAAAGATGTTCCATTAAAAAAAGTGAAAGAATTTGAAGTTGATTTTATTGAATACATTAAAGTAAAACATCCTGAGGTTTTAGAAACTTTAAGAAAAGGCGTTATTGATGATGGAATTATGCAAACGCTCGATAATGCTGCAAAAGAAGTAGCTGCTAAATTTAAAGTAGTATAAAACTATGCCAAGCCTAAAAGATATACGTTTAAGAATACAGTCGGTTGTATCAACAAGGCAAATAACAAGCGCCATGAAAATGGTGTCAGCAGCCAAACTACGAAAAACTCAGGATGCCATCATTAGACTTCGTCCTTACGTTAATAAGTTATAGGAAATAATGTTCGAAGTTACATCAACACTAAGCGACGAAGTTGAAATATCGTATATTAAACCACGACCTTTAAATAAAATTCTTATTGTTGTTGTAACATCAAACAAAGGTTTATGCGGAGCTTTTAATTCTAATCTAATACGCCAACTTCAAGTCTATATTAAAGAGCATTATTTCGAAGCTTATCAGAATGGGAATGTACATCTTTATTGCATTGGAAAAAAAGGTTACGATTATTTAAAAAATAAACCTTTCAAAATTATAAAACACGAAACTGAAATAATTGACTCTGTTTCGTTCGAAAAATCATCGCAACTTGCAAACGAATTAATTGAATTATATGAAAAGGAATTGTACGGACGAATTGAATTTTATTACAATCGCTTTAAAAATGCAGCGGTTCAAATTATTACAAATGAAGTGTTTTTGCCAGTGAGTCCTTTGTTAGAACAAACCAAAAATAAAGATAAAGAAAAATATCTTAAAAATTACATTTTCGAGCCTAATGTTACCGATATATTAAACGAAATATTACCCATTAGCTTGCGTTCACAGGTTTATAAAATTTTGCTCGATAGCTCAACAGCCGAGCATGGCGCACGTATGACAGCTATGCATAAAGCTACTGATAATGCCACTGAAATGTTACACGAACTTAGACTAAACTATAATAAGGCTCGTCAGTCGGCCATTACAAAAGAAATACTCGAAATTGTTAGCGGTGCAAATGCATTGAAAGGTTAGTCGTAAAAATTCCAATATATTCCAAACTTTAACATTCTTGAAGGTAAAGAATAAGCATATACCGAAAAGAAATTTGCTTTATACCATTGATAATTTAGATGTTCCATCTTTACAAAGAATCTAGCACGCTTTAAACTTGCATTTAAGAACACATTTATTACAGGATATAATCCAACTTCATTTGAAGAATTAGTCGAATAAAATACATTTAACACAGGAGAATAACCTACTGCTTTGTATATTGAATGACACCACACATCAGCACCAAATTGTATTGTAAGCACTTTTTTAAAAAATTTGTTTTGGTAAAATAAAGAAGTATAAGCTGTTGCATTTGGAACTCTTATTGTTGTATCATTTAGCCATTGAAACATTAATTTACTGAAACTGTAAATATTTTTCCATTTAATTAACTTATTTAAGTTTGTGCCTATGTTTATTAAGTCGGATGCAATAGTTGGATTTTGAAAATTATTAAATACAACAGTATTATTAGCTTTTATTGCCCAAATAGAAATCTTATCGTTATCTTTTACAAGTGATGATTCGAAAAAAAATATTTTTCTAAAAGGAAAATTGTATGTCCATTGATAATGATTTGATCGAAAATTGTTTTCAAAAACATCGGGTTCTTTATTTTCGTAAGATACCTTATTTTCCCAAATAATATTTCGTTTAATTTTTTTGTTATAGTTTATTTCAATATTCATTGAATTTTCCATGTATCCCGAGATGCCATAATTCAATAGAGTTGTTGCATTAAATTTCGAGTTTCTAATATAATATGTTAAATTTACTGCAATTGCGTTTTCTCTTAAAGGAAGTGAATATGAATACGATGTTCGTTGTACATTCTGTGCCGATAGCATAGCCCCTGTCCCTTTATTTGGATGTTGTCCTATTGCAATTCCTAATGAATGTCTTTGTAATTGATAAAACAATGAATCGTATGTTTTTAGCGAATCAATATATACATTGCTATAAAACAAAGTGTCTAATTGTGAGTCGGTATATATTTTTTTTGCTTTAAATATAAAGGATTGATGAACAATCCACGGTTTAAAATTATGATTTAAGCTATCTGTTTTACTTAGTTTATACCACTGTTGAAGTGAAAAATTTTGAATGACATATTTATTATTGGCATTTTGCAGGTATATTGTAGCATTTTCTGGCGGAAACAATGAATCGGTTAAGAAAGATGGCTCTTTTACACCACCATTTTCTTTTGTTTTCAGTTTTGAAAAAAAATAGTTTGCCCATAAATAGTACCGATTCCCTTGATAATTTGTGCTTCCAAGCAAATAATGAAAACGATTGTCTTGACGAGGAATTTTTCCAATATTTTTATTTGATATTCCTTCAATACCTACATTCCATTTTTTGTTGATATTTTGTGTATGAATAACTTTTACTATTTCTTCATTGTAGGTTCTGTTGGTATTTCCAATTAGGCGTACTTGTGTAAATGGTACGTGTGTGTGAAAATATCTTTGTGATAGTAGATGGTAATGAATATTTAAACTATTTATCCAAAGAGGGTATTGCGAAACAAAATCGTACTTAAAATTATAATAAGCACTAACGCCATTGCATATACTTATTCCTGTTTTCATAAAAGTTTCTCCGTATTGATGAATGTGAAAAAAATTGGTGTCAATATTGATTGTATCAACTGTTAATTCTGGAGTTAGTTTTAAAAAATAAGTCTTTTTAGTAATAAGTGTGTCTTTGTCTGACTGTGAAAAAGCATAAATATATAATGTTAAAATGAGTAATTTTAGACCAATAAATTTCATGTGGCTAAGATACAAAATTAAAAAGTGATTTTACAACCATGTGTTTGTAAGACTTATCATTCTACCTATTTTATAGCGCTTTAAAATTGAAAATAATATAAACCAGTCAAATATTTTGTGAATTTATCCAATAAAACGTAATTTTTTTATAAAATTTTTATGTTTTCATTTTTGTTTTTCAAAAATTGTTGTACATTTGCAATATAATGTACAGGTTCATCTTATGAAAAAGTATAGCATACTTATAACTGCCATCGTTGTTATATTATTAAGCATTCAGGCTTGCAAAACTAGTGAACGTTGTCCTGCATATGGCGAAGTACACTGTTCACAACAATTGAATAAGGCATAAAAATTTTTTATTCAACTTATTTTTTATAGCCTAATATTAAAGTATATGTAACAATTAATGGCGGTGAATCATTATTTATTTGGAGGAGAATAATTAAGGGTCTTTTACTAAATTTAAACGTGAATTATTGGATAGAATTAAGTATAGAATAAGCAAATCAAAAATTCATATCTTGACGACCTTTTTCAAGTATATCCGACAATTCCTGAAGGAATTAGAGAAATAAACAATGAGCATTGGGCAAACATTGAAAAAGCCTTCAAAAAGAAAAATAATGACGCTTTTATCAAGGAGCTTTTAAAACTTGACTTGTTTCCGATTAAGGACAGTTACATTGCATATCTTAAACGAGACCCTTCTTCTGTTGAGAGAAACCCAAAAACAATCAACCGTATTTGCGGACGACTTTATGAAATGGGTCTTGATAAAATCTTTGAGCGTTGTAGCAAACCTAAAGAAACTAACAGACAAATCGGACCATTTTTCAGACGTTGGCTAAACACAAAACATTTTCAACCCGTTCCACTTGACGAATTTACAAAATACAAGAAAGTATGCAATAGGTAAAGCATAATTTTTGACAGACTTTTTGGGACACCAAAATGCACAGTTCAATGATGTAATTAGCACGGTTCAAGCAAAAAATGTAAAGGCAGTAAAAATTGCCATTCTTGACGGTGTTCTATATATTAAAGGCAAAAACAAAATGTATAAGGATATAACTACAAAATACAAGGACTTAAACATTATGAGCGTTTAGTGCTTCTAAAAAGTTAAGCGAGTGCAAGACATTTGGGAATTTAAAGATCCACAATATCCTGTTTATCCGACTGAGAAAAATCCTGACCTATTGGACTTGATTGTAAAAACTTCCTCTAATGAAAACAGCATAGTGCTTGACTGTTTTGCAGGTTCGGGCACGACACTCAAAGCTGCACAGACAAATGGCAGACAATGGATAGGTATAGACCAATCTAACGAAGCAATTAAGGCGATTATTAAAAAATAGACAGCGTTGAAGGCGACTTATTTATTTCAAAATCAGACTATAAACTGTTAAAATTAAACAAACAAATCGTTTCTGAGTAATTGAATGTAAATAGTTAGAGATATGATAAGTCGAAGTATTTAAGCTAATAATAAATTTTATGCTTAGTTAATAATCTAATGTTTCTATATCTGCAACTATAAAAACAAGAAAGTGCTTGTTAACTTTTTTGTAGGTTTTAAAGCATTATATAATAATTTTTTGGTGATAAATTTTTATAGTGTTTTTAAAAATCTTTCGTTTATTTTATTGAAAAATTCATATACATTTGTAAGTTAAGATATAGCTAAAGCAATCATGAGTTTTAATGCATTTAATAATTATTGCGAGACAAAAAAAGCAATAGGTTATGTGGCTCGAAAAAGTGCTACATTAAGCGATTATCAGCGAATTGGTTTTATGTCGGGGTTAGAAGTTCATCAACAACTTAATACAAAAGAGAAATTATTTTGCAATTGTCCAGCTGGAATTTATCAGAAGCCCGACGATTATGATGCTGAAATTATTCGACACATGCGTCCAACTCTTAGCGAATTGGGCGAATACGATGGTACAGCACTAATGGAATTTAAAACACGCAAAGAAATTGTTTACCTTATAAAACATGAAACTGCTTGCACTTATGAGATAGATGACACTCCTCCGTTCAAAATAGACCGTGATGCTCTCGATATAGCTTTAGAAATAGCTATGCTTTGCAAATTAAATATTGTTGGAGAAGTACATATTACTAGAAAGCAATATTTAGACGGTAGTATCCCAACAGGATTTCAGCGTACTGCTATACTTGGAGTAGAAGGAGAATTAGATTTGCCTGATCGCAAAGTTCGTTTAATTCAGTTGAGTATAGAAGAAGATTCGTGTAGAGAAGTTAGCGATATTGGGCATAGAAGAGTTTACATGACAGACCGCTTAGGGATGCCACTTATTGAAACAGTTACTTATCCCGATATGAAAACTCCAGACGAAGTTAAGGAAGTAGCAGAACATATTCGCTTTTTAAATAGAAGCACTGGAAAAGTTCGTATTGGAATA
>JBBIKO010000050.1:5998-10066 GCA_037445415.1 Bacteroidota bacterium | reverse complement strand
ATTTTAATTTTAATACTATTTTCGCTTTATAAGTACTTATTAAACATATACAATAGGCACAATACTGTAAGCTTTACACTACTAATGAGTGCAATGTTGATATTGCGTTTTATAATGCAGTATTTTAAGGTCCCTGAATTTGTTTATGCAACAAGCCTCTTTTCGGTCGAAACATATACTTCAAATGCTTTTCTATATTCATTAGGCGATGTTTTGCTTAATAGCTGGATTATTCTAATTTTATCTGAGTTTTATTTAATAAAATTCAAAAGCCATATTGTAAAAAAAATTTTTTTTCAAATTTTTACTATTTTTATTTTAGGTGCTGTTGTTGTTTTTTGGTTTTATTTGTGGAAAAGTTTAGTTTTCGAGTCGAAAATACTCTTCGATATTTATAAAAGTTCGTCTTTTTCTTTTTTTTCTGTTACCGCATATTTAATTTTGGGAATTTATGCATGGATATTTATTCGTTATAGTTTATTTTTAATACAACTTATACAAAAATACGGTATTCGTAATTACAATTTTTACTTCACAATTCTGTTTATTCTACTACTAATTTTAGCTTTTCACTTTAAAATAACGATTCATTGGAGTTTAGCTTTTTTAGCCATTAGTCTATTTGTCGTTTGGTTTAAAAAGAAAAAGCATTTTTTGTTTTATTTACTCGACACAATTATAATAACTTGTTTTATTGTATTTTATACACTTAATTTATACAGCAAAAAAGGAGATAACTTAAAGCAGGTAGTTGCTTATTCCCTTGCAAATGAAAAAGATTATGTTGCACAAATGCTTTTAATTGATATAGAGAAACGAATTACAAGAGATAGAATATTGCAAGGATTATTAAATAAAGCATACGACAATCGTTACGAAATTTATCAATACTTAAAAGACAATTATTTCTATGGTTTTTGGAACAAATACGATTTACAAGTTACTATTTGTAATAATTTCGACAACTTGCGTTTGATGCCATCGGGTCAAATTATTCGTTGTTTCGATTACTTTCAGAAAATAATTTCAACAAAAGGTTCCGATTTTGGCAGTAAGTTTTTTTATTCTGTTTCATCCGAATTTGGTGAAGTAAGTTTTCTTGGCAAATTTAATTTTCCGTATTTTATTGTAAGCGATACATCTGAAAAATCAATATTTCTCGAATTAACAAGCAAGCCTATTACAAACACACCTGGCTATCCCGATTTATTAATGGACAACAAAACATTTCAAAGCCTTAACCTGCAATGGCCTAATTATGCAAAATATCATAACAATAAGCTAATTCAACAAAAAGGAGATTTCTCGTATCCAAATTTGTTTGCTTTTACAAAGCCTTCGGTTGGGAATTATTTATTCGAAACGGATGATAAATATAAGCATTTCATTTATTCGCCAAATAATAAATTTATTATAGTTGTAAGTAGCAATAATATAATGTGGTACGATTATTTATTAACTTTGCTTTATTTATTCAACATTTATACAAGCATTTTTGCAATATTTTACGGAGTTTACTTTATAACAAAAAACAAACAAAACTTAACCTACGGATTTCGATTAAAATACATAAGTAGTTTTATTATAATACTTTTATCGTCGTATATTTTAATAGCTATTTATACATTTATTTTCTTTCAAAATCGTTATCAGCAAAAAAACAAAGACCAACTAATTTTTAAAAACCAAACTATGCTTAATCATTTACACGAACAAATAGGCAATTGGACAAAGTTTTTCGAGTTACCAATTGGCGAAGTTACGCTTTTTCTCATAAATACATCTAATGTTTTTTATAACGATGTAAACATTTTTAGGCCTGATGGAGAGCTTTTTGCAACATCTAGACCTGCTTTTTTCGAAAAAGGCTTAAAAAGCAAACTTGTTGATTACGATGTAATTCAACAAATAGTTAATAACAATAAAACAATGTTGATAAGAGAAGAATCTGTCGGCAATTTTGTTTATATAGCATCTTATACTGCTTTAGTAGAAAACAATAAGTTGCTTGGCATATTGCAATTCCCATATTTTACAGAAAAAGAAATAACTCAACAGGAAATATTTGGAGTTTTAATAAATCTTACAAACATATTTTTACTTTTTATATTCTTGTCGTTTAGCATTGTATTACTTATAGCTAACGGAATATTAAGACCTATAACTTACTTGCAATCATATTTTAAGAGAATTCAAACAAGCAAACATATTCAGCCAATTATTTATACCGAAAACGATGAAATTTTACCGCTGGTTAACGAATATAATCGTATGCTTGAAGAACTTGCTCGAAGTACCGAAAAATTGTTGCAAAACGAAAGAGAGCTTACCTGGCGAGAAGTAGCACGACAAATAGCACACGAAATAAAAAATCCGCTAACACCTATGAAGCTTAATATACAGTATTTGTTAAAGCAAAAAAAAGAAAAAGGCTACATACCAGATGAAATGTTAAAAAATACTATGCGAATATTACTCGAACAAATAGAAAGTTTGTCATCTATTGCTTCGGCATTTTCTGCTTTTGCGAAGATGCCATCGCCACAACAAGAAAAAATTGAACTACAACAAGAAATAGAAAAAGCTATACATCTTTTTACAAACAGCGAATTTGAAATTCGTTTTAATCGAAACGGAATAAAAGAATGTTACATCACTGCCGATAGAGAATACATACAACGTATTTTAAATAACATACTTACAAATGCAATACAGGCTATACCACAAAATGTTGAAAAGGAAATAACTGTTTCAACACAGCTAAAAGAAAATAAAATAATAGTAGCTATAAAAGATAATGGAATAGGCATAAGCGATGAAGTAGCTCAAAATATTTTTAAGCCTAGTTTTACAACTAAATCGTCGGGGATGGGAATGGGATTATCGCTTGTAAAAAGCATGGTAGAAACTATGAACGGAGAAATTTATTTTGAATCGCAAATAAACGTAGGAACAACTTTTTATATTAAACTTCCATTCTTAAATGTAATTTTTTATGAGTGAAATTATATACTTTGAAGAGGCCGATTCTTCTAACAATGTGGCTATGAATTTAATTGGCAAACAACATTTATCAGAATTTTCAATAGTTTTAGTAAAGAATCAAACAAAAGGCAAAGGACAAGGAAGTAATAGCTGGTATAGCAAGCCCAACGAAAGTATTACTCTATCAATAATCGTTTATCCTTTATTTTTATTGCCAGAACATTTTTTCTTTATATCGAAGCTTACTGCCATAGTTACACACAAGTTAATTAACAAGTACACTAAAAATGCTTATATTAAATGGCCAAACGATATTTATGTTAATAATAAAAAAATTGCAGGTATTCTCATAGAAAATATAATATCACAACAACAAATGCAGGCGAGTATTATAGGTGTCGGTATTAACGTAAATCAAGCAACTTTCCCATCTAATTTACCAAATCCTACATCATTATTTTTAGAAACAAAAAATAATTATTCTATTGACCTATTAGTAAGTCAATGGCAACAAATATTCATAGAGCATTATTCATGGCTTAAATCAAAAAATTTTGAACAAATTGATAAATACTATAACAAGTATTTGTTTATGAAAAATAAGAATGCTACTTTTTTAACAAATAAACAAGAAATATTAGAAGGCACAATACTAAAAGTTAATAATGCAGGCGAACTTGTTGTATTAGTAAATAATAAAAAACGTAATTTTAATATTGGCGAATTAGATTTGATTTTGAAAGATTAAAAAATTACAAATATTAAAAGAATATATATTATTGCAGTTTAACAATTATTGTCGAAAATTTAATAAGCAAAACACCAGTGGTACCGAAAAAGTAAATTTTTAGTGAGTAATAAATTTTGGTGGAGCTGCCGGGAGTCGAACCCGGGTCCAAACAAGGAACCAAATAGCTTTCTACATGCTTAGCTTATGGTTGATGGTAGGGTATAAACTGGTCATAAGCAACCTACTTATACCTTAGCCCTTTATTTTTCGAAATAAACACAGGGCAAGTTTATTTCTATCCTTGTTTTTGCGACACCCCATGCTCAGACGCCACAAGGACAGGGCTTCTGTGA
>JBBIKO010000050.1:0-5988 GCA_037445415.1 Bacteroidota bacterium | reverse complement strand
GCTCGTCCATACAGTCCTTGACTGCTGGAAAAATCCGCTAATTATTAAGCGGCGAGTGCATAGTTATAATTGCCATTTATTGGCTTGAGAACCCTTTTAACGAGCGTATTCTCATGGCTCGGCATGCTTACTATTTTATTCTCATGCTGTCAAAACCAGGTCAGCCCCGTTTTTACATTACAAAATTACGAAGAATTTTTTTATTTTCGATTTTTTCAAAATAAAGTAAAAAATTTTTGATATTTTTTTCACTTTTTTCACTTTTTTCACTTTTTAGCTTGGTATTATTTTGAAAATTTTATTACTGCCCAACTTAGACAAAAAATATATTTTAATTGTATTAACTTCAATATAAAATTTTAATCTTTATAAATACTAAATTATTTTCTTCACCTCACAAAATTCAAACAACTACAAACAATGCAATGTTCATAAGTATAATTAATGATAGGCTAATTTGTTTTTGAGTTAATTCATTCGAGCAATCCATTGTTCTGGATCAAGTTTAATGTTGCCATTCCATATTTGCAATTCGACATAGGTTTTATTTTCATCGTGGTCTGTTCCAGTTGTTCCAATTATTTGTTTTGTTTTAACTTTTTGTCCTGCAGTTACATTTACTTCGCTCAAATTGGCATACACAGTAAAAAAGTTACCGTGGCGAATAATAACAACTTTGTTTTTTCCGTGTAATAAAAACACTTTTGAAACTACCCCGTCAAATATTGCTCTTACTTTTGCATCGGGCAAAGTTGTTATATAAATTCCATCATTTCTTATTTTAATTCCTTTAAGTACTGGGTGTTCGTGTTCGCCGAAAGAGGAAGTCAAAACTCCACGCTCTGTAGGCCAAGGCAAACGACCTTTATTACTTTCAAATTTATCATTAATTAACTGTTCTTCTGGTGTAAGAACAGGTTCGATTTTTTTTTCTTCTGTTTCTTTATTTAAGTGTGTTTTTTGTGTAATAACTGTCTTTTCTTTTGTTTTACTTTCTTCTTTTTTACGTGCTTTTCGCTCGGCCTCTTCTTTAGCTTTTCGCAATTCTTCAGCTATAAGTTGTTTTATACTTTCTTGTAATTTCTTATTGGCCTTTTTTTGTTCGTTTAATTTTTTCAATAATTCAGCTTCCTGTTTTTTTAAATTGTTCAGTACATTGGTTTGTATTTCTTTGCTCTTTGTTAATATTTGTTTTTCTTTTTCGCTTTCGACTTTTAATTGTTCTTTTTGTATTTTCTTTTCTCGTAATTGTTCCAGTATGTTTTTTATTTCTGTTTTTGTATTAACAATATTTTGCATTTGTTTTTGACGATATTCTCCATAATATTGCAAATACTTTAAACGACGATACGATTTATTAAAATCATCAGCCGAAAGTACGAAAATTATTTTATCGTAAGCAGAGCGTGTTTTGTAAGCAAATATTAGCATTTTAGCATAAGCTTTTTTTAATTTTGTTAAGTTATTTTCTAATGTATCTAATTTATAATGTAGTTGTAACATTTGTTTATCTAATAAGCTAATTTCTTGCTGAACATTTTTTATAAGTTCTCCACGAGCTTTAATGTTTTTATTAATTATAAGCAGTTGATTTAAGGAGTTCTTTTTCTCTTTTTGAGTTTTTTTAATAAGGTTGTTTGTGTATTCTATTTCTTTTAATGTTTGTTTTCTTTTAGCTTCAAGTTCTTTTCTGTTTTGTGCTTGAGCATTAATAAGAACAACTGACAGAATTGTTATAATTATAAATTTTATCATTAGTAAATTTTTTTGTAAGTACTGGGAATGTTTATGCTAAAATTTAATTCTTGATTTAAGTTTATTTTTTTATACATAAGTTTTAACACAAATTGCTGTGTTGAATCTTTTGCTGTAAAATTAAACATAGTTGGAAAAAGGGTGTTATTTATTGTTTCAAAATTGCTATACTCAACAAGTAAAGAACGTTTTTCGCTATAATCTATTACTTCAATAGCTTGTATTTTAAATTGGTTATGAACGATTTTTATATTTTCAACAATAAAGCTTTTTTCATCTTTTAAAGGTTTCTTTAAATAACGTTTTATTTTATGTTTTCTGTGAGTTTTAAGTATATAATTTACAGAATCTTTATCTTTGAAAAAGGTTTTTTTAATATAATCTCTTTCGCTACTGAATTCATTCATCGCTAAATTTCTTTCTTCATCTGTTTCAGAATATAAAAACAACTGGTTTGTTAGAATTGATTGGATGTCGTTAAATGTTAATTCTAATTGAAATTGTTGTTCAAAAAAACTATAAGGCCTAATAAAATATTCTTTCTTAAACTTATTGATAAACAGTATGCTATCTGCATATAAAATTATTTTAGCAGCTTCTATTCCTAGTGGTGCTAAAAGACTAATAGAAATAATGCTATCTTTTTTTATTCGTAAAATACCCTCTAATTGGTGGCTTTCGTTAAATAATTCAGCTATAACATTAATTTTTATTGAAATATTATTGTATAAAAGGTATTTTGAAGATACAGAATCGAGTAATTTGCCAATACCATAATTACTTAATTTATTTTGTTGTTGTTGACTTTGTTTCTCTGCTTCAATTTGCGTAGTTTTACTAGTTGTTTTGCAAGAAAAAAATGTAACAATTATTAGTAATAAGAACAATATGTAGCGAAATAAATTATGCATTATTCAATGATCTTTTTATGTTGAATTTTTTGTTCTAAAAATGGACTTCCTTTTCCTGTTTTAAAGGCTTCGTTCCATAATTCTAAGGCTTTTTCGTAATTACCGAGTTTATATAAAATATCGCCGTAATGCTCTATAATGGTAGGATTATCTTTTTGAAGTTTGTAAGCTTTTTCAATATATATCAAAGCTTGTTCTAATTTATTTTGCTTATACAAAACCCAAGCATAAGTATCTAAAAAAGTAGGATTATTAGGTTCAAGTTCTAAGCATAATAAGCTCATTTTTTCGGCTTTATCTAAACTATCGGAACGAAGCGAAAGATAATAACTGTAGTTATTAAGAACATGACGATTTGTTTTATCAATTTCTAAAGCTCTTTCGAGCTGTTTATCCGATTCAGCATTTTTTCCTAAAGCATGTAAAACTTCACCATGCAAGGCATGTATTTCGAGCAATAAATCCTGATTAGTTACCGGTAGATTATGAATATTGTTTAAAGCTTCGTCTGCTATTTCATATTTTTTTAGTTCATACGCTGCAATAGCTTTCAAATAATGTAAAACAACTTGCATTGGAAAGTATTCAAGAGCTTTTTGCGAATGTACAAGTAACGAATCCCATTTTTGCATCGAGTGTTCAATCATTAAAAGTTTTTCCCAAATTAAGTACTTGCTTGGATCAATTTGAATTATTTTTATTAAAGTTTCGTAAGCTTCTTTTTGTTTGTTTTGACGTAAAAATATATCGGTATTTAAAGTTAAAACTTTTGGATTATTAGGATAATGTTCTAATAAAATACTTAATAATTTTTCAACTTCTTTTGTTAATGATTGATTATTTTCTGCGTATTCTGAGAGAGTTATTAACATTTTTATTTTCGTGTCAATATTTATTTCTGAACTTTTGTATGCTTTTTGTAAATGATAAAATGACTTATCGTAAGCTTTTTGAATGCGATAATAATCGGCTAAAGATAAGTTAACCAATCCGTTTGTACTGTCTAATTGATACATCTTTTGATATATAACTCCTGCTTTTTCAAAATTATTTTGAGAAAGATAAAGTTCTGCTAGAATTCCGTGATATTTTATTTCGTTTGGGTTTATGTTTATTAACTTTTTAACTTCCAGCTCTGCTTTTTTATGTTTTCCGATATAACTATATATTCTTTCTTTTTCGAGAACAACTGCTTCGTTTATCCCAATAAGTAGTTCTACTTTATCGAACGATTTTATAGCTTTATTATATTTTCTTGTATATACATACAAATATGCCAATTCGTAGTAAAAATCTATTCTTTTTGGACTTTGTTTAATTAAGTTCTCATAAACCCTTATGGCTTTATAGGGTTGATTGGTTTGTTTGTAAAGAACTCCTAATAAAGCTTTATACCAAATATTTTCTGGATTAAGTTTGATAGCTTTAAGTGCATAATTTATACTTTTATTCAACTCATTATTTTGTACATAATAAGAAGCAAATTCGTAATGAACCGTTGCACTTTTTGGATTTATTTGCAAACATTTTTCGTACAAAATTTTTGCTGATTCGAAATTACCTAATATTTTTTGACGATTTGCTTCTATTAAATTATGAGTAAATTCTGGATTATATTCATCATTATTTATTAATTTCTTTTGTGCCGAAGAACTTAAAGAAACTAACAAAGCAAAAATTATATGAAAAATCATTCGCAGCATTAAAGTGTAAGTGAATTATAATCACCAACATTTAAGTTTTTATATTTACCAATAATATCGGAATTGTTTCCAACAATTGAACGATTGAGTATTAAATTTTCTACATGCGAAAAGCGTTGTATGATACTTTCTTTTATTATGCAGTTTTTTACAACAGTTTCTTTTCCTACTGAAACATAAGGACCTATAACAGAGTTTTCTATAACAACACTATCGTCTACAAAACAAGGTGGAATAACTACAGAATTAACTATTTTAGATGTTTTTAAAATCAATTCTTCGTTAATGCTCAGTTCTAAAATACGTTTATTTGTATCGAGTGTTGCATCTTTATTTCCACAATCGAACCATTCGTCTATTAAATTTGCTTTTAAAGAGTAACCCTTGTTTTTCATGCTTTGAAGGGCATCGGTAAGCTGATATTCGCCATTTACTACAATATTGTTTTCAATAATAGAATTTATTTCGTGCAACAGTTTTTCTCCTTCTTTAAAATAATAGATTCCAACTATTGCAAGATTGCTCACTGGTAATTTTGGTTTTTCAATAAAATCTGTTATTACAAGTTCGTTTGTTGTTTTTACAACTCCAAATTGCGATGGATTTTCTACTTCCTTTACCCAAATTATAGCATCAGAATTGTTCGTTAACATTTTATTTGTTCTGAAAAGCGTATCGGCAAAAGCAACAACTATTTCGCCACTTAACGAAGGTTTTGCACAAAATACAGCATGAGCTGTCCCAAGCGGCTCGTGTTGATAATATGTTGTTCCTTTTGTATTCAAATTTGTTGCAATAGACAATAGTGATTCTTCAACTTCTTTGCCAAAATCACCAATAATAAAAGCTATTTCTTCTACAGGCTTTTCAATAGCCTTTATTAAATCTTCTACAAGGCGTTGAGCAATTGCTTTCCCTGCAATGGGAATTAATGGTTTAGGAATAGTTAATGTGTGTGGTCTCATTCTTTTACCAATACCTGCCATTGGAATAATAATCTTCATAACACGTACATTTTAATGTTTTCCTGTATGACCAAATCCACCTGCTCCGCGTTCAGTTATTTGCAGAATTTCTACGTTTTCCCATTCAATTGTTTCATGACGAGAAACAATAATTTGACAAATTCGCTCTCCGTCGTTAATTACAAAATCTTCGTTCGATAAATTTATCAAAATTACACCTATTTCACCTCTGTAATCAGCATCTATTGTTCCTGGTGTATTAAGAACTGTTATCCCTTTTTTTAGTGCTAAACCACTTCGTGGACGAATTTGTGCCTCATAACCTTTTGGCAATTCTATAAATAATCCTGTTGGTATTAGTGCTCTTTCAAACGGTCTTAATACAACAGGCTGTTCTAAATTTGCTCTAATATCCATTCCTGCCGACAAAGGTGTGCTGTATGAAGGATTAGAATGTTTTGATTTGTTAACTATCTTAACTTTCATAAGTTTTTTGAAAATAATTTAACTGCGAAGTTAATCAATTTAGCTTAAAGTAAAAACGTATTGATTTATACTAAAAAAATTATTTCAATAAACTATTAAAAAAAAGTCGGGGCGAGAAGACTCGAACTTCCGACCCCTTGCACCCCATGCAAGTGCGCTAGCCAACTG
>JBBIKO010000049.1:7784-10293 GCA_037445415.1 Bacteroidota bacterium | reverse complement strand
CACTTGGAGGAATTATAGCTGTATTTGCAATATTGGTTCGTAAAGAAATACTATTACCAATATTATGTGGAATTTTCTTTATCGAAGCATTATCGGTTATTATTCAAGTTTTATGGTTTAAACATACACGAAAAAAGTATGGCGAAGGTAGGCGAGTATTTCTTATGACACCAATACATCATCACTTTCAAAAACTCGGGTATGTAGAACCTAAAATTGTAACACGTTTTTGGATTGTTGCAATAATGTTAGCAGTATTAACAATAATTACACTTAAAATACGCTAATGGCAAAAAGAGTAGTTATATTAGGATGTGGAGAAAGCGGATTAGGAGCGGCTCTGCTTGCTCATAACAAAGGATTCGAAGTTTGGGTAAGCGATTCTAATCTAATAAATGACCAATACAAAAATCAGTTAATAAAATCAGGCATTCCATTCGAAGAAAATAACCATCAATTAGACAAAATACTAAATGCTGATATTGTTATCAAAAGTCCAGGTATATCTGAAAAAACCAACATAATAAAAGCTATACGTGAAAAGGGGATTAAAGTTATTTCAGAAATTGAATTTGCATCGCAATATACACAAGCATTTATTGTTGGAATTACTGGAAGCAACGGTAAAACTACTACTACCATGCTCACTTATCAAATATTTAAAAAAGCAGGATTAAATGTCGGATTAGCTGGCAACATTGGTAAAAGCTTTGCACTATCAGTTCTTCAAAATAATTACGACTATTATATTCTGGAAATTAGCAGTTTTCAACTTGATGATATCGTAGACTTCAGACCAAATATAGCGATATTAACAAACATAACTCCCGATCACCTCGACAGATACGAATATGTGTTCGAAAACTACATAAATAGCAAATTCAAAATAACCAAAAATCAAAAACCCGATGATTTCTTTATTTTTTGTGATGACGATCCTGTAACAAAAGAACACATCAATAATAAAAAAATTCTTTCCAAAAAATTGCCTTTTAGTCTTTATAAAAAGTTAGACGAAGGTGCTTTTATTTCAGATAATCAATTAATCATAAATTATAATAAAAATCAATTTACTATGTCTATTTTAGATTTAGCATTAGAAGGTAAACACAACCATTACAATTCAATGGCAGCTGGTATTGCAGCTTTTGTATCAAACATCAGAAAAGATGTTATTCGCGAATCTTTAAGCGATTTTGAAGCTGTTGAACATAGGCTAGAAAAATTTCTAAAAATTAGAGGTGTTGAATTTATTAACGATTCCAAAGCTACTAATGTAAACTCTGCTTGGTATGCGCTAGAAACAGTAAAAAAACCTATAATCTGGATTGTAGGAGGTGTAGATAAAGGGAACAATTATGCTCCCTTATATCCGCTTGTAAAAGAAAAAGTAAAAGCTATTGTTTGTCTTGGTTTAGACAACAAGAAAATTGTTAAAGCTTTCGAACACTTAAATATTCCAATCGTTGAAACAAATAACATGCAAGATGCAGTTCGTACGGCTTTTAAACTAAGTAGTCTGGGAGATACTGTATTGCTTTCGCCTGCTTGCGCCAGCTTCGATTTATTCGAAAATTACGAAGATAGAGGAAAAAAATTTAAAAACGCTGTAAGAGATTTATAGTATATGAACTTAATATCAGCTAAAATATTTAAAGGAGATAAAATTATATGGGGCATAATTTTGATTTTGTCTATCATTTCTCTTTTAGCTGTGTATAGTTCTACAGGAACACTTGTTTTTCGAAATCACGAAATTAACCTATTTTATTATTTACTACGTCATGGTGGTCTTTTATTAGCAGGCATTTTAATTATTTTATTCTTTCAGAATATACCTGTGTCAATTTATAATCGTACTTCTGTTTTACTAATTCTTATCACTATACCACTTTTAATTTATACTTTATTTAAAGGAATTAACATAAATGAAGCTTCCAGATGGGTTACTTTACCTATAGCAGGAATATCTTTTCAATCTTCTGATTTAGCTAAATTTTCGTTAATAATTTATGTTTCAAGGTTTTTAGCTAAATATCAATACGATAACGATAGTTTAGAATTTAAAAAAGATTTTAAAATTCTTGTTATAATAATATTTACAATTTGTGGCTTAATCTTTTCCGAAAACTTTTCTACAGCAGCTATGTTATTTCTTACATCTATTTTACTACTATTATTAGGGCGTATTAAGTGGAAATACATATTTTACATAATTCTAATAGCAATTTTGGCTACAGGTTTATTTTTTTCTATAGCATTATTATTTTTTCCAGAAAAAGGAAGAGTTTCTGTATGGAAAAGTCGTATTGAAACTTACTTCAATCCAAGCAAAGCCAACGAAGACAATATTTATCAAATAGAACAATCAAAAATTGCCATAGCCAGTGGAGGACTTTTCGGCAAAGGACCAGGCAATAGTACTCAAAGAAACTTTTTACCTCACCCTTATTCAGATTTTATTTTTTCTATAATACGAGCTGCAGCAGCTATACGAACCGTTGGAAAA
>JBBIKO010000049.1:6034-7774 GCA_037445415.1 Bacteroidota bacterium | reverse complement strand
ATTTTTAATTTTATTTTTTCTATAATAATTGAAGAGTATGGTTTTTTTATTGGAGGATTAGTCGTAGTTCTTTTGTACATGATACTTTTATATCGTGTTGGAATAATTGTTCGAACAGCTAGAAGGGCTTTCCAAGCTATACTCGCATTAGGACTAATTATTATGCTTATTTCTCAGGCAATAATAAATATGGGTGTATCTGCTGCAATATTCCCTGTTACCGGACAAACTCTACCACTAATAAGCATGGGTGGAACATCCATAATTTTTACAAGTGTGTCGTTGGGAATAATTTTAAATATTAGCAACCAAATAAAACAAGACAATAATGAATCGTCAATACAAAATGTAGATAGTAATGCAAATAAAAATGAAACAAAAAAAGAATAAATATGAATGAAATAAAAATAATAATAAGTGGTGGTGGAACAGGTGGACATATTTTTCCTGCAATAGCTATTGCAAATGCATTAAAACGAATTTATCCACAAACAGAAATACTTTTTGTTGGTGCCGAAGGAAAAATGGAAATGGAAAAAGTCCCAGCTGCTGGATATAAAATAATTGGACTTCCCGTAAGAGGATTTCAAAGAAAATTAAGTTGGTCGAACTTAACCTTTTTCTTTAAACTTTACATAAGCTTAAAAAAAGCAAAGCAAATAATAAAGGAATTTAAACCCGATGTTGTTGTGGGTGTTGGAGGATTTGCATCGGGACCTATTCTAAGGGTAGCTACTAAAATGGGATTACCTACACTTATACAAGAGCAAAACTCGTACGCAGGAATTACTAATAAAATTTTAGGAAGCAAAGTTGATAAAATATGCGTTGCATATAAAGATATGGAAAAATATTTTCCTACTGAAAAAATTATAATTGCAGGAAATCCCGTTAGACAAGATATTTTAAATACAAACAGCAAAACAAAAGAAGATGGTTACATGTTTTTTGAATTAAAAGGAAACAAAAGAACAGTACTATCGCTCGGAGGTAGTTTAGGTGCATTAACTATCAACGAAAGCATTTATAATAATTTAGAAAAATTCGTAAAAGACAACATTCAGCTAATATGGCAAACAGGTAAATCGTATTACCCAATAGCTTTAGAAAAAGTACATTCGCTTAATTACGACGGGATAAAGGTTTACGACTTTATTTCAAGAATGGATTATGCTTACGCAGTTGCTGACGTTGTTATATCAAGAGCAGGAGCAATAAGTATTTCCGAACTAAGTTTAACTGCAAAAGCATCTATTTTAGTTCCATCGCCAAACGTAGCAGAAGATCATCAAACTAAAAATGCAATAGCACTTGTAAAAAACGATGCCGCAATGTACGTTTCGGACAAAGAAGCAAGAAGTATATTAGTAGATGAAACCATTAAACTTTTAAATGATGAATTTAGATTGAATGTTTATAGAAACAATGTAGCTCGAATGGCAATAAAAAATTCTGATGAAATTATTGCAAAAGAAATTATTAAATTATCAAAAAAGTGAAAATTGAAAATATACATATCGTTTATTTTATTGGTATAGGAGGAATAGGAATGAGTGCACTTGCACAATTTTTTATATTGCACAATAAAAAAGTTGTGGGATACGACAGTAACCCTTCAGAAAATACACGAATACTCGAAAATCTTGGTGCTACCATACATTTCGACAAAAAAACAGAAATAATTAGCGATATTTTTTCTAAATACAAAGAAGATAAGATTCTGGTAATTTATACACCTGC
>JBBIKO010000049.1:0-5901 GCA_037445415.1 Bacteroidota bacterium | reverse complement strand
TATAATTCCGAACATTCTTGTTGTGCTTTTTTAGGTGGTTTAATAAAAAATTATAACTCTAACTTCTTGTTCAACAAAAACACCAATTTTGCTGTTGTAGAAGCAGATGAATACGACTATTCGTTTTTAGAATTATCGCCATACGCTTCTGTCATTACAGCAATTGATCTTGACCACTTAGACACATATAAAACCTACGATAATTTAAAAAATGCGTTTCAGCAATATGTAAATAAAATAAAACCCAATGGTAAATTACTTATAAAAAAGTCGTTAAACTTTATACCTACTGCCAATCATTTACAAACGGCAACATATTCAATAGAAGATAAAAAAGCAGATTGCTATGTAACTGATTTAATAATACATAACGGTTATTGTACATTAAACATTAGAACTCCTTGGGGAAAAATAGAAAATATTAAGCCAAAAATTACAGGAAACTATAATATCGAAAACATATTAGCTGCAATTTCAATTGCAATGTGGATTGGATTAGACAAAGAAACAATTAAAAATGCTGTAGAAAGTTTTGAAGGTATTAAACGACGTTTCGATATTCAAGTGTTCAATAAAAAACACATTTACATAGACGATTATGCTCATCATCCAGAAGAAATTAAAGCCTTAGTAAATTCTGTTAAAAATGTTTTCCCAAATTATCCGATTACAGGTATTTTTCAACCACATTTATTCAGTAGAACTCGTGATTTAGCTGATGAATTTGCAGAGTCGCTAGAAATGTTCGACGAAATTTGCTTGTTACCTATTTATCCGGCAAGAGAAGAACCAATTAATGGTGTTGATAGCTTGTTAATATTTAATAAAATAAATATAGAAAAGAAGTATTTTATTAGTAACGAATTGTTATTAAATTGGGTCAAAGTAAAAAAGCCAATGCTTTTAATTACTATGGGAGCAGGAAATATAGACCAATGGGTAGAACCTATAAAAAACATATTAAATGAAGCATAACTGGAAACATATTATTTGGGAAACTTTCACGTGGATAATCTTATTATCTGTACTAATTATTTCATTAGGTTTTACAGAAAATCAAAGAGGTAATGAACTTTGCTCTAAAGTAGAAATTCAAATCTTAGATTCAACTGTTAATCAGTTTTTAAAAAGTGAAGATATATTGCAAATTTTAAACGACAAAAATTATAAGATAATTGGACAGCCTTTAAACAAAATACCTTTAAACAATATAGAATCCGATTTATTTAAAAATGCTTTTGTTAAAAACGTACAAATATATACAACTATAGATGGAACTTTTAAAATAGATATAATTCAAAAAAAACCAATACTAAGAATAATAAATTATAATTACGAAAGCTATTACTTAGATGAAGAAGGAAACCTATTTCCCATTTCCAACAATTATACATCCAGAGTTTTAATTATATCAGGAAATATCAATGAACCATACGCCCTATTTAGCGATAAAAAAGCCTATGAAGCCGAAAACCAAGATATACTCAAAAGAGAAACATTATTAGACGATATATTTTATCTATCATCTCATATTTACAACGATAGCTTATGGAATTCTTTATTTGAAAGCATATTTGTTAACGAAAAAAACGAATTTGAACTTATTCCTAAATGGGGAGATTTTATTATTGAACTAGGCGACACATCAAACCTGCAAAATAAATTTACTAAACTTATAGCATTTTATAAAAATATTGTACCAAAGCTAAAGGGAGGCGAATTTTTAAAAATTAGTTTAAAATATAATAATCAAATTGTATGTACAAAAAATAATAAAATATATGAATAATATGAACAACAATAAAATTGTAAGTGTAATAGACGTAGGAACAACAAAAATTGTAGCTTTAGTTGGTCAACGTATTGGTGAATATAGTTATCAGGTTTTAGGTTATGGACATGTTATTTCTGATGGAATTAAACGTGGCAATGTTGTAAATGTATTATCTACTGTTGACGGTATTCTAAAAGCAGTTGAAATAGCTCAAAAACAAGCACAAATAACTATTTCAGAAGTATATGTTGGAATTGCTGGTCAAAACATATTTTCAAATAAAAATACAGCTATTATTGAACGCGAAAAACCCAATTCTGTAATAACAAAAGAAGAAATTGAACAAATAATAAATAAACAATACAACATCCCTACATATAACGGCGATCAAATAATAGAAGTAATACCAAGTTCAATTTATATAGACGATCACGAAATAAATGGTATAGACAATTTAATAGGTTGTGTAGGAAAAGAATTAAAAATTAGTTTTAACTTAATAATTGGTAAAACAAAAAATATAAAATTGATTGAAAATTGTATTGAAAAATCAAACTTAAAGCTTAAACGCATTTTTTTAGAGCCAATTGCTTCTTCCAACGCTGTATTACATCCATCAGAAATAAACAAAGGAGTAATAATGATTGACATAGGCGGAGGGACGAGCGATTTAGCTATATATCATAAAGGAATGCTCCTTCACACAGCAGTTATTCCTTTTGGAGGGAATGTAATAACATCAGATATTGAAAAATACTTTAATCTAACTTTTGATGATGCCGAATATTTAAAGCAAAATTTCGGACAAGCTATTGTTCTCGACGGAGATGAAAGCAAACAATTAGTTATTAAAAATAAAATTGAAAGTAAAGAACCAATTATTATTGATTCAAATTTACTTTCTCATGTAATTCAGGCTAGAGTTGAAGAAATTTTAGGTTTTATTGAATACGAATTAACCGAAAAAGCCAATATTAAAGGAAAAAATATTTGCGATGTTGTAATTACTGGTGGAGGTTCAAAATTAAAATATTTAAATCAGTTTATTAAGTATAAACTTTCGATTGACTCAAGAATAGGAACCCCTAATATTTATCTAAAAAACAATTCAAACGAAAACTTTGCCAACCCACAATACTCAACTGCAATAGGTCTAATGATGCTCGCTATACAAGAATTAATAAAACAAGATGAAAATAAAGCTAACGAAACAAATTTCACCAAAGAAAACACTGCCGAACATAAAGATAATTTAAAAACTTCGAACAACAATAACAATACAAAATCAAAAAAAAGAAAGGAAAGTATTTTATCAATATTTGGTAATATTTTTAAAGATAGCGATTCTGAATTAGATAAATAATATAAAAATATTAAACTATGAACGAACAAGATAATTTTTTAAACTTCGAGCTTGAAACTCGAATTCCTTCCATCATCAAGGTCATAGGAGTTGGTGGTGGAGGAAGCAATGCTGTAAATTATATGTATAACCTTGGTATTAAGGATGTTGATTTTGTTGTTTGTAATACCGATATTCAAGCATTAGCAAAAAGTCCCGTTCCTATTAAAATCCAACTCGGACAAACACTTACAGAAGGATTAGGAGCAGGAAGCAAACCAGAAATAGGGAAACAAGCAGCTATTGAAAGTCTAGAACAAATAAAAGAGGTATTATCAAACAACACTAAAATGATTTTCGTTACAGCAGGAATGGGAGGAGGAACAGGAACAGGAGCTGCACCTATTATCGCTAAAACAGCAAAAGAAATGGGAATATTAACAGTTGCAATCGTAACTCTACCTTTTGAATTCGAAGGGAAAAAACGGTATAACCAGGCTATTGAAGGTATAAGAGAAATAAAAAATCATGTTGATTCATTACTCATCATTAACAATCAACGTTTGAGGGAAATGTACGGAGATTTACAATATAGTGTGGGCTTTTCTAAAGCCGACGATGTGCTCGCAACTGCTGCTAAAGGAATTGCCGAAATTATCACACTGCCTGGACATGTAAACGTTGATTTTGCAGATGTTAAAGCTGTTATGACTGATAGTGGAGTTGCTATTATGGGAAGTGGAATAGCCGACGGAGAAAATAGAGCAATGAAAGCCATTCAACAAGCATTAAATTCACCATTACTTAATAACAATGAAATTAAAGGAGCAAGAAACATTCTTCTTAATATTACTTGTGGCGAACCAGAAATTACTATTGATGAAATATCGCAAATAACAGAATATTTACAAGAAACAACAAACAACAATTCTGATATTATTTTTGGAGTAGGTAAGAATTTGCAAATGATTGAAAAAATATCTGTTACTATAATCGCCACAGGCTTCGGAACAGATGCAATTATTCCAGAACCACCTAAAAAACAAACAGTTATATTAGAGCCAACAACCAAAGCATCAGAAAATAAGAAAGAAACCATAATTATTGATACTCGACAAGGCGAAATAAAATTTAACGAACCTGAATCAAAAAATATTGATGCATATAACCTTCAAAACGAAAACCATGTTGACGAATTAGAAAATATCCCCGCTAGTTTAAGAAAAAACAAGAATATACAAATAAACCACGAACGCCTGTCCAAAGAAGCCTCTAATGTTTCAGTTACATCGAACAAGAATTATATTTTAAAGGAAAATAATTCTTTTTTACACAACAATGTTGATTAAAGCAAATAATTTATGGGAAAACTTTTCGAACAAATAAACGAAGAGATAAAAAAAGCGATGCTTGCCAAAGAAAAAGAAAAGTTGGAAGCATTAAGAGCAATTAAATCGGCATTTTTGCTTGCCAAAACTGAAAATGCACAGCAAGATTTAAGCGATGAAAAAGAAATAACAATTATTCAAAAGTTGTACAAACAACGCATAGATAGTGCTGAAATATACAAAAACAATCAGAGAAATGATTTAGCTGAAAAAGAACTTTTTGAGTCTTCTGTTATTGCACAATACTTGCCTAAAATGCTTAGTGAACAAGAACTAATTGAAGAACTTCAAGTAATTATCAAAGAAGTAGAAGCAAAATCACCTCAAGATATGGGTAAAGTTATGGGATTGGCAACAAAAAAACTTGCCGGAAAAGCAAACAATAAAGATATTGCAGAAGTTGTAAAAAAACTTTTGAGTAAAATATGAGTAAAAAATATACATTACCCGAAGGCTCGCTAATTAGTTATTTTAGCAATAAAGTAAAATTATATGGAGGAATAAATTTAGCACAAGGCTTACCTGGATTTCAACCTCCTTACGAATTACTAGAAAATCTATCCGAAATCTCCTTACGAAATAATGTACATCAATATGCACCAGGTATAGGAAATATTAAGCTAATTGAACTTATTCAACAACATTATCAAAAATATTACAATCAATTAACAACAGATAACATCCTTATAACACAAGGTGCTACTGAAGCAATTACTTTGGTATATTTATATCTTAAACAAAAATATGGGAAATTGAACATTTTGGGATTCGATCCTGTTTACGAATCATACAATAATTTACCTAAAATTTTTGGAGATAATTTTTACTCATTTGCTTTCAACAAGCAGTTAGACTTTAATCAATTTGAAATTGCTATTAAAAACAACAAAATTCATTTATTATTTCTAAATTCTCCCGGTAATCCCCTAGGTAGAATTCTTACAAAAAATGAAATAGATAAAATTGTTGAATTATCTGAAAAATATCAATTTTATATTTTGATTGATGCTGTTTACAGAGAATTATATTTTTTTTCCGAGCCATATATACCTTTTAACACAGATTCATCATATTTATTTTATGTGAATAGTTTTTCAAAATTATATTCAATAACAGGATGGCGCGTTGGATACCTAATTTGTAACAAAGAACAAATGATTAATATTAGAACCATGCACGATTACACGGGGCTTTGTGTTGCTAATCCTATTCAAACAGCCATCGCAGAATATATTGATAATAATGGATTTATAAATAATTATGTTGCAGAATTAAGAGAAAAACTAAAGAACTCATTTAACAAATTATTTCAGGCACTTACAGAGCTTGGCTTTAAAATACCAACAATAGAAGGTGGTTATTTTATATGGGCTGAATTACCACATCAATACAACGAC
>JBBIKO010000048.1:8642-10521 GCA_037445415.1 Bacteroidota bacterium | reverse complement strand
ATGTTACAATTATTATTTTACGAAGCTAATTAATCAAAACGTGGATTAACAACATTATTAAATTTTGAACCAAAAGTGTAACTGATTCCAACATTGCCCCAATACGAAAAATTTGTTTCCATCTGTCTTTGACGAAGCAATAATTCTTCTTGCGAAACATCTTGCTTTGCCAAATTTATCTGATTTCTTATCATAGAATATCCTCCATAAAAATATATAGAAAAACCTCTTGCCAATCTTATACTTAATCCCAAATTTGAACTTAAAAAGAAAAAGCTTAAATCGTGTAAATATTGGTTTCCGTTTACATTTATATCTATATTCCCCCACTTTTTATAAAACAATAAAGAAATGTTTAATTGCTGAATTGGAATAATTTCATCTGTTTTGTTGAATATTGTAGTATCGATATATTTATTTTGCTTAATACCTACCCTATAATCGAAACGAAATTGCTTTTGAAACGACTGTTCGTAAGGGAAAATATTATACTCAATAGCAGGCAACAAGCTCCAATAATATTTATAATTTCCATAGCTCGATGAACCCACCGAACTGAAAAAACCCACAGACCAATGAGACGATAAAGACCATACATTATTCAACGAAGCGTGGTTAGAACGGTTGGTATAATCATATTCATATTCGTTGTAAGAAAACTTACTTCTTGAAAAACTTTGACTGTAGCTAAAATTAAATTTCCAATCTTCACAAACTTTATTAACATTTATATTTGAATTTATATTATAATTCTGATTGCTCTGCTCACCATTGAACCAACCACTCGAACTTATCGAAAACACCCATTTTTTCCACGGATCGTAAGTATCTTGTTGTAACTTATTTGTAACAGATTCTTCTATTGAATAATTAATACTTTTTCTTAATGGGGTTTTCAAAATATAAGACAAAAGACCTAATTTTAAATTTTGTATATATAAATCACGAATTTCTGTAGTAGTTGCATCATTTTCCGATTCAAAAACAATTGTGTCGTTCATGCCTTCAAATTTCTTTTTCCCTTCAAAAATCAAACGATATTTTTCACCTCCCGAACCAATCTCTTCACTCATCCCTAAAACAATTACATTTGCATCAGAAATATTGCGTACGTGATTTACAATTTTTAATTCATTTCTAATATATGTATTATCGCAATAATCACATATTATAAATATATTAACGCTTATACTATCTTTTATTTGAGCATATAATTTACATAAAAATATAAGCTTGAAAACAATAATAAATATAATTTTCATGTTTTTTTTCAAAATAATTTATATTTTTTTTATTAAACCTTGATATAACTCATATTTTCTGTTTACTATTTCAAATTAGCTTTTACTCTACATTTTATAAAATCTGCAAAAAGAAAATTTTTATAAAAACAACTTACTATTGCTTTATTTTGTAAATAAGTACTTATAAATCATTTCTAAACATTGTTATTATTTTAAATCAAGTTTTTGTGTAATAACAAATAAAATTTATTGCTTGAGATATTAACAATCCATTGTTTATATAATAAAAGACGAAGGGGCTATTTTTTTATTTTAAGAGTTTAAATTCGCTATAATTAAACTATGAAAAATGCCATATAGAAGACTTCCAAATACAGACAATGCTCGCCTTAGAGCAATGAAAAAAGCTATGGAAATAGCCGAAAATGTTTCTTTACAAGAATTAGCTTTTAGTTTTCAAACACTTCAACAATTAAAGTCATTACTTCCTAATTTTGAACAAATGTTATATCAACAAAAGCAAGCAATTGCTATTCAAGCAGCAAAAAGCAAGGAACTTTCAGTACTTACAAAAAAAGCACGCATGTATATTTCTCACTTTTACCAGGTACTAAATTTTTGTATAATGCGAAACG
>JBBIKO010000048.1:0-8607 GCA_037445415.1 Bacteroidota bacterium | reverse complement strand
ACACAAAAATTCCCAACTTGCTTACCGATAAAGATATTATTTACTGGGGCGAACAACTAATAAAAGGAGAAAAAGAGCGACTAGCAAAAATGGGTGGAAACCCCATTACCAATCCAACTGCAGCTGTTGTAAAAGTTCGCTACGACCAATATTTAGAGGCATTACACCAACAAAAATTATATCAAAAATCAACACGTTATGCAACCGACAAAATAGCAGAATTACGTTCGAGTGTTGATAATGTTATACTAAAAATTTGGAACGAAATTGAAGAACATTTCTCATACTTAAACGATGAAGAAAAACGCAATGAATGCACTATATACGGAATTGTTTATGTATGGCGACCATACGAAAGAGGCAATAATACTAAAGATGAAGAAATTATTAGCGAAAATGAATTGATGGAAACATTACAATCTATTCGTGAAAATCCATATCAAGTATTAGAAGAAGAACTACAGCAATTACAATATGCGATTAGTTTTTCTGGAAATTAACCACAAACACACACTTCCTACTAATCCTCCAAGCAAGGCATAAATAAATTCGATAAAGGTAAAAGATTGATGAGTGCTTATTATACTTTCAGTAGAAATAAAATAAGCAATTATTACACCTGTCAAGTTATTAATAAAATGAGCAAGTATAGGCAAAAAAATTGTTCCCGAAAATTCTAATAAATAGCCGAAAACAACTCCTAAAAACACACGAGGCACAAATCCAAAAAACTGAAAATGTATGAAACTAAATAAAATAGCAGAGATAAATATTCCCCAATGATAGCTTTTAAACCATTCTGTAAAAATTCGTTGAAAAACACCTCTAAAAAGAAGTTCTTCGCCAATAGCAGGAACTAATGCTATTAAAAATATATTGTATATAAAATCTGTTGTTGTATTGGCTTGTAAAAATAATCGTGTTAAAGTATTGGCATTTTCTTCAGAAGTACGCATCCAGTTTTCAACTGAGCTAAGCCAATCGGGCAAAACTAATTGATTATTTATATAAGATAATAGATTTGTAAAAGGTATAAACGACAACACAATAACAATCGACAATAGCACATAGTAAAACGATTTGATTCTATTAAACCTTAAAAATTCTTTTATTGAATGATAATAAAAAAATGAAATAATGAATGGAGGCAATACAAAAAGACCTATAGACTGTATAAGCTGAAAAAACTTAAGTACTTTAATAATATCAGCATTCTGATAATTTTGTAATAATTCTGGATTATGAATAACATTTACACCAAATCCCCATTGAACAACAAAAATCCCAACAACATACATAAAAAAAAACGAAAAAAAAACGAAAAAAAGTGCAATAAAAAACTTTGATGGAGCCGATGTTTGATAAAATATTCCCTTAATCATAAAATAAAAAAGGAGGATTTTTTCCTCCTTTGCTCCCCAGCTAGGACTTGAACCTAGGACCCCCTGATTAACAGTCAGGTGCTCTAACCAACTGAGCTACTGAGGAATTTTTACAAATGCAAATTTATATACTTTTCTGGAAAAAAAACAATACTTTTGTAAAATTTTATTTAAAAAAAACTTTAAATGAAAGGAATCATAGGAATTGGAAACGCTATAACTGATATTTTAGCACTTTTGCCAAACGAAAATTTTTTACAAGAACTCAATTTTCCTAAAGGAAGTATGCAACTTGTAAGTTTCGATGTTATACAAACAATAGAATCAAGAATAAAAAATTATATTCATTCTATTAAATCAGGCGGTAGTGTTGGAAATACAATGTATGCACTCGCTTCTTTTCAATACCCTTCTGCATACATAGGCAAAATTGGTAATGATTCGATTGGAAAATTTTATAAAACCGATTTAGAAAACCAGGGCGTAAAGTGTTTTTTTTCTGAATCAGAACTAAATTCAGGTATTGCAATAGCAATGATTACCCCCGACTCTGAACGTACATTTGCAACATATCTTGGAGCAGCCTCTGAACTAAAACCATCTGATATAACAGAAAATTGGCTCGATAATTATCAAATTCTTCATATTGAGGGGTATTTAGTGTTTAATCAGGAACTTATCTTACACATTGCAAATTTGGCAAGAAAGAAAAATATAAAAATATCGTTCGATTTGGCAAGTTACAATGTTGTCGAAGCAAATTTGACGTTTATAAAAGACTTTCTTTTAAACTATGTTGATATTGTATTTGCCAACGAAGAAGAAGCAAAGGCTTTTTGCGGTAAAAATCCAAAAGAAGCAATAAAAGATCTTAATAAATATTGCGAAGTTAGTATTGTAAAAGTTGGAAAAAATGGATCATTTGTAAAAGATAAAAATGGTTTAGTTCATATACAAGCTTTTCCATCAAATGTAATAGACACTACAGGTGCAGGCGATTGGTATGCAGCTGGTTTTCTGTATGGTTTTTGCAATCAGTACGACATAAGTAAATGTGGACAAATCGCATCATTTTTGGCATCAAAAGTTATTGAACATGTTGGGGCAAAAATACCTCAAGAAATTTTACCAGAAATTATTTGTTCGGCAAAAAATTTGTAACCATTATTTCAAAATTTCGTTTAAGTGATTAAATGAAACATTTAATAATCATATTATTTTTGTTTTTCTTCAGGTTAGACTTGTTTTCTCAATCGTTCGACTCTTTAAAAGTCTTTCATAACAATTACGAACAAATTTTAGCTTTTTACGACAAACTTAACTCATCAATAATTATTAGCCCTATTGCCGAAAACTCGAAATATACTGTTGAATTGTTTGATATAACTGGGTTATCTATTATCAAAACAGATGTTCAACCATTAGGCAAACGAATAGAAATTCCGTTATTGTTAAAACAAGGTATTTACATACTTGTTATTGGAAACAAGAATTTCTCCATAACACGAAAATTTAGAGTAAACTAGTCGTTCCTTAAAAATTCATTTAAAACATTTTTTTGGGAGATAGAAAACAAAAAATAATGAATAAAAAAGTTATTGTAAAGTAGAAAATAATATTTCGAAAAAATATTATGTACTCCCGTCTTCCTTACTTTTTGTAAAATTTTCATTTTGTATTTTTCATAAGTAATTATATATCAATTATGTAGATTTTGTCATTTTTTATATACGTTTGTAGTGTCTACATGGTTTTATATGTGTTTATATATCAGACATTTAAGTTGTTTCGCGACAAAGTTGGAAAAAAATAAATGTTGTCGCAATTACAAGTATCAGTGATGTTTATTGATTAAAGAAAAACCAAACGTCCTTAATAAATCAATATTAACTTATCATTATATTACATCCTCGGATATTAGCATTTTCAACTCGTCCTAAAACTTCAAAAGTATTGTTGCTATGTAATATACCTAAGTCTTCCGTTTCTATAAATGAACAAGAATAAACATTTGCTAAATCAATAATATTTATTCCACCTCGCAAATTATATAACCCAACAATAAGTGGATTGTACAAATCGCGAATCATAATTTTAAGCCAGGGGGGACTTTTGAAAATGCCATTTTGCACAGAATAAGCCTGACTTAGTAGTTCTGTCATACCGTATTCTGAATGCACTGCTTTTACATTAAACGATGATTTAATTATTTTATGCACCTCCTCGCGAATAAGTTCTTTACGTTTTCCTTTCATTCCGCCTGTTTCTACTACAATAATGTTGTTGTTTTTTGGTAATTTATAATTCTCTGCAAAATCTAATAAAGAATATGTAAGTCCTATAACTACTACAGGAATTTTCTGTTCGATAGATTTCAATAAAACTTGAAACAATTGTGCTTGCTTTTCTAAATAAAAGCCGCTATCCGAAAAAGAAGATTTTTCAATAAATTTTTCTACCATGTATATTAGCGAAGAGTGCGGGCGACTATTTTTATCGGGCATAAGTGCTAACCATAAATATTTATACGCACTTCCATAAAACAAATTAAAGCAAGTTATAAACGAATGTTCGTATAAACTTAAGTCGGCTATGTAATGTTTTGACGTTTGAGTATTTGTTGTTCCGCTACTTTCAAAAATTGTATCAATTTTATCAACAGAGCATATTTTCTGGCTCTTAAAAAAACTTATTGGTAAAAAAGGAATTTCATTTATTTGTTTTACATTTTTAGGCGATTTTTTTAAGTATGTACAATATTCGCTATACAAAGGTAAACTATAGTATTGGTATTCGAATATTTCAAACGTTTTTTTAATAAATTGTTCTTCACTAACAATTTCAAATATTTCAGCAACATTCATCTTTTACAAAATTAAAGCTCGACCTTTTTAGCCGAGCTTTAAACTATTTTAGTCGAATTTAAATTTTTCGATTAAATCAACAACTCTGCAAGAATAGCCCCATTCATTGTCATACCACGAGAATATTTTTACCATTTTTCCAATAACCATAGTACTTTGTGCATCGAAAATACTGGAATATGGACTATGAATTACGTCAACCGAAACGATAGGATCTTCGCAATATTCAACTATTCCTTTCATTGCCCCTTCTGCAAATTCTTTTACAGCGGCGTTTACTTCTTCTTTTGTAACTTCTCTTTTTAAATTAGCAACAAAATCTACTATTGATCCTGTAGGAGTTGGAACACGAATAGCAACTCCGTCAAGTTTTCCCTTTAACTCTGGAATAACTTTACCCACCGATTTTGCAGCTCCTGTTGTAGTAGGCACTTGCGATATAGCAGCAGCTCTTGCTCTGCGTAAATCTTTATGCGGTGCATCGAGTAACATTTGATCGTTAGTATAAGCATGTACGGTTGTCATAAAACCATTTTCTATGCCAAATTTGTCATTTAAAATTTTTACTAATGGTGCAAGGCAATTGGTAGTACACGATGCATTTGATATGCACTGATCTGTTGGTTTTAAGTCATTGTCGTTAACCCCCACAACAATCATTCTGTCTATTTCATCTTTTGAAGGTACTGTTAAGATAACTTTTTTTGCTCCATTATTAAGATGATCTCCATAGCCACCTTTATCGCTATGACGTACTACAAATTTACCAGTAGATTCGATAACAACATCGGGAGCCTCAGCCCATGGAATATTAGCTGGATTTTTTTCAGCACTAATTTTTACTTTCTTACCATTAACAATTAGATGTTGTTCGTCGTAACTAATTTCGCCATTAAACTTTCCTTGTGTAGAATCGTACTTTAGCAAATAAGCTAATGTTTTTGTATCGGTTAAATCGTTGATCCCGACAACTTCTAAATTTGGACGTTCTAAAATAATTTTAAAAACATTACGACCTATGCGGCCAAAACCGTTAATTCCAATTTTTATTTTTTCCATAAACTTTCAAATTTTTGTTTTCAAAAGTACGTTAAAATTTTATATCTTTTCTTATTATTTAATCATTTTTTGGTAAAGGCAACATTGTTTGCAATTCAGCAATAAATTTTTTTAATTCTTGATTTATTTTTTCTTCTGATTCTACAGATTTTTGTAATTCATTCTTTAAAATTTCATTTTCTTGTTTAATTTGTTCTAAATTATTATTAAGCATTTGAATTTCTTGTTGATATTGCTGTTCTATAAATTGATATTTTGCAATCTGTTCAGAAATGTTTTTGTTTTGTAATTCGGTATTTTTATTTGTTTCGATTAATTCATTAACATGTGCCGATAGTTCTTCGCATTTGGCTTGCTCTAGTAACAATAAAGACTGAGTACTTGAAAATTTCTCGTTTAACGATTTAATTTCATTATTTAGTTTTTCGTTTTCATTTTTTAATACAACGTTTTCATCTTGAAGTTTATGACTAATTGATGTTAATTTTTTTATTTCTTCTTGCGATTTTTCTAAAATTGCGTTTTGCTGTTCTTTTTCTGATTCGAAATTTTGTTTTATTTTTTCAGCTTCAGCATTTAGCTTTCCTATTTCGAGCAAAGCTTGCTGATACAATTTTTTTGTTTTCCCGTGTTTAAATAAAGTTATTATCCATATAAATATAAAAATTAATAATAACGACGATGCTGCTATTGCAATGTATAAAAACAATTTATATTGATTACTAATTTCTTTAATATTTTGCTCTAAGCCGATTTTTTGCTGTTTTAAAGAATCTATTTCGCTTTTAAGGGCTTCGTTTATTTGTTTAAAATCCATAAATATTTCGTCAAGTTGTGTACCGTACATCTCATTAAATGTCAGATTGTTTATTATTAGTGTATCTAACGATTTACGTAGGTTCTGATATTCTTCAAAATTTATTTGGGGTTTTACGCTGTTAACTGTTACTGCTATAATAAAAAAAAGAAAAAAGTATTTCATATTAATAAAGTTTTATGTAAAATTAGAAAATATTTAATTATTTGTCAATATTTTTTAGTTCTCTAATTTCTTTACGTAGTTTTAGGTCATAAATTACAATAATAGCGGTATATGCCCAAAATAAAGCTGATAATTTATCTGTATCTAAAAAGTTATTAAGTGCACCATGAACATAATATGTTACTAATCCGATGGTAGAAGAAAGTACAATTATTTTATCGTTTTTATTACCAGAAGTTCTATAAAATCTTACTGCAAAATACAAAACAGTAAATACAAGAATTATCATTAGCAAAAATCCTAAAATGCCTTGTTCTACAAGTGGACCGAAATATTCACTATGAGCGTTGCCAACGTCTCCAAAGTTTGTACTTATAATAGTTTTTTCAGACGATAATTGATAAGGAGCGTATTTAAACATATAAGTTCCTGGTCCCCACCCAAAAATTGGTTTATCTAAAAACATTCTATATGCACAGCTCCATCGGTTCAATCGTTCTAAGTTACTTGCATCGGTTGTAATGTTGGTAATGGATTGTATTTGTTCCATAAAATCACTGGATGAATCCTGTTTGTTTTTTTCTAATTTCATTATCAATTGTGTCCATACAAGTGAGATAATTAAAGCTAAGCTAACAGTTAAAATAACAATTGTACGAAACTTTATTTTAAAAAGAAGTATAATAAAAGCACCAAATGCTACTATAATACTAAGCCATGAAGCTCTTGTGTAAGAAAAGATTAAAGCTATTATAAGAATAATTATAACATTAAAAGAAAAAATCTTTTGCCATTTTGAGTAATTACGCAATAAAATTAATCCAATCATAAAAGGTATTATCATTGCCATAGCTGCTGCATAAGCTGTGTGGTCGTTGTAAAAAGGATTAGGAGCCATGTTAGCAAATTGTTGATCGAAAAAACCGTATTTAGATTGACGATACAACGTATATGCAACAACTATCAATAAAGAAAAAGTATATAGCCAGATGTAACGTCCAATATTTTTTTGATTCTTAAACAAATGAGCTGCAAAAATATAAAAACCAGTTACAAACCAAAGACGTGCTAAAAAGTGTTTAATTGATACTATAATCATTGTGCTAGTAAAAGAAGTTACAAACATCCATAACAAATGAATTCCTATAATTATAGTAATAGGATGTCGAATTATTTCATTATCAAATCCCTGACTAATAATAACTTTAAGTATAAGTAAAAGTAGTATAGCAAATAGCAACGGTTCAGTGGGCAAATACATATTTACAGGCAAACCTGTAACAAACTCGCTTAATTGTAAAGACAAAGGTGATGAAAAAGCTATAAACAATAAAAGTTTATCTAACGAAAAAATTGCCATTAAAACAAATATGAGAACAAAAGGAAGTAATAAAAAAACAAATTTTTTTGCAGCTACAAAATATGCACCCGCAGCTAAAAATAATAATACAACTGTATATACAGCAATAATATCTTTTTTAGTTAATTTCAACCTTATTCTTTTTACTCTCGACAAAAGTTATAGCAATTAATGCTATAATAAGTCCACCAAGCAATGTTAATGCAACGATGGCCCATCTTACAGGATAGGATTTTTTATCTGCAGGAAATGGCTTTTGAATAACTTGTGCATATGTAATTTCTTTACTGTATTCTCTTATTGCATTCTCATATTGCCATTTGTAATTTATATATTCTTTTCGAAAATGCCAAATCAATGAGTCTATTTCTTTAAATCTATCAGCATGGTGAGTTAAATTCTTATAAAGTTCTTCGGCCTGCTTATTGCCTTGCAATAATCCTTTGGTAGCTTCTATGCTTTGACTCGTTACATTTATAATTCCATATTTAACTCTAATATCTGTTAGATAATTTTCAAGCGAATCTATTTCTTTTTTCTTATGATTTAAAGCATTCGACATTATTACAATCATTTCTTTTTGCTTAACTTTATGTAATTCGGCTACCTTTTGATTATAAAATACTATCAAACTATCAACCATTGCTGCAGCAATCTTAGGGTCCTTATCTAATACTTTTATTTCGACCGATTCGAATTCGGTTTTGCTTATACTCACATTTTGGCTGTATTCGTCAAAATAATATGTTAAAAACAATGGGTCGTTCCTATCTAATTTATAGTGTTTATCAAGATTAAAAGCATTTAACATCTTAAACTTAATATCGTTCGATAAAATAATTTGCAACATTTGTTCAGTTGTAGATTCTTTAGAATATTCAAATAAATTTATAGGATATAGTATTGCTGTCGATTTGTATTTGGGTGTAATAACCATTGGCGATGATATAATAACACCAA
>JBBIKO010000047.1:0-10761 GCA_037445415.1 Bacteroidota bacterium | reverse complement strand
AAACATTATATTTTGCTTAACCATCAAACTTTGTTACCAATAAAAAATTTATATAATACTCCTCACACATTGGGATTCGATAGAATTGCTTCTGTTGTTGCGGCTTCTGTGCTTTTTCCAAATGTTAATTCTCTTGTTATTGATGCTGGAACTGCCATTACTTACGACATTATAAATAAAAATAATGAATACTTAGGTGGTGCTATATCACCTGGTATTTATTTGCGATTTAAAGCCTTAAATGAATTTACTGGAAAATTACCACTTGAAACATTCAACGAAGTTAAACCATTTCCTTCAAATAATACATCTGATTGTATAAAAAATGGGGTGGTAGAAGGAGTTGTGGCAGAATTGGAATATTTTATTAAAAAAGCTAATCAAGATTTTTTTCCATTGCAAACTATTCTTACAGGTGGCGATAGTAAAAATTTGGTAAAATATATTAAAAACTCCATATTTGTAGAAGAAAATTTAGTTCTCATTGGTTTAATTAACATACTAAAATACAATGTTTTATAAAATATTTATTACATTTTGCTTTATTGTTGCAACCGTTTTCTCAATAGCTCAATCATTTACATTGTCACCATATTCGAAATTTGGTATTGGCGACATAACATATAATACCTATGTGCCAGGTCTTTCGATGGGATATACTTCAATTGCACAGCGTTCAAACAGATATATCAATCAATGCAATCCGGCAGCCGCTACTGCTATAGACACATTAAACTTTGTAACAGACATTTCTTTGATGGGAAAAACACAACATTTAAAAAACAACAATTTATCACATTTACAAACAAATACCGATGTTAGTTTTCTTGCACTAGGATTTCCAGTGTTTAAAAGATGGAAAACATACATAGGCATTGCTCCAATAAGCAACGTTGGTTATAAAATATCCGAAGAAAAATATATAGACACATTATTATTATCTAATTTATATAAAGGCGAGGGCGGATTTAGTGAAGTTTTTTTAAGTAATGGGTTCGATATATTTAATAAGTATAAAAAAAGAAATATTAATGAAAATACTTTTCATAATAATTATCACAAGTTTGCAGCAGGATTAAAAATGTCTTATATGTTTGGTTCGCTTGATAAATATGCAAATGCTATTTTCCCAGAAGAACAGTATATTTTCGATATGTATAAAACAGAACGTTTTATTATTAGCGATTATCAATTTAAAGCTGGTATTCAATACGAATATTTAAAACAAGAAGAAACAAATAATATAAAAACCAATAAATACAAAATTATTTTCGGATTTACTTATGGTCATTTTACTAACATTAAAGCAAAGCAAACAAGACTTGTAACAAAATTTATAAATATTCAAGGTTCTATAACAAAGGATACCATTGAAAACATAGTTAATAGAAAAGGAAATATTCAACTACCTAGAACAATCGGTTCTGGATTTACTATTGAGTTTAGAGATAAATTTGCGTGGTCAACAGATTTTGTTTTTCAGGAGTGGTCATCGTTAAAATTTTTTAACGAGCCCGTTGAGCTTTATAATTCATTTTTTATTGGTTCTGGAATACAATACATACCCGATCCTGCAAAATTTTATCATTATTGGAAAATGATAAACTACCGTTTGGGTTTATATTTTAATAAAACATACTTAAACATCAATTCTAAAGATATTAACGAATTTGGCATAACATTTGGTTTAGGATTACCAATAAGTAAAACCGATAAAGGAGAAGGAACAATGATAAGAAGAAAACTCCCACCAATGATAAACTTTTCGTTTTCATATAGTAACAGAGGAACTGCTGAAAATAATCTTATTAAAGAACAGTTTTTTCAATTTTCTATTGGTTTAAATTTGCACGATATTTGGTTTGTAAAACGTAAATATAATTAAGAATATGAAAACCGCTAGAAACATATCTTTTGTTTTATTTCTGATATTTAATTTTCAGAATTTTTCTTATTCCCAAGATGATGAATCGAAATGGGGAAAAAACCCCGAACAATGTAAAATGAATTTATCTTTATATGTTGAATTTTACCGTCAGAACAATTTAAACGATGCTTATCAACCATGGAGTTACGTACTAAAAGAATGTCCAAAAGCTAGTAAAAATCTTTACATACACGGACCGAAAATTTTATGGAATAAGATAAACAGCACTAAAGATGTTAATTTAAAAAATAAATATGCCGATACACTTATGATTATGTATGATAAAAGAATTGAAAACTTTGGAGAAGAAGGAAAAGTATTAGGCTACAAAGGTATAGATTTTTATAAATTATATGCAAACAAAAAGCAAGAGGCTCTTGAAATATTAGAAAAATCTTTGAATATTGATGGAAAAAGTTCAGACCCTGCTGCTATTACTACATTAATGGAAATAGCAATAGATTTACTAAAAGAAAACAAGCTAACATCCGAACATATTTTCGAATATTACAATAGATGTTCCGAAGCTCTTACTGCACAACTCGAAGAAAAACCAAACAATGCAATAATTAAAAAGGCACAAGATAATATAGATTTAGCTTTAATAAATTCTGGTGCTGCAACTTGCGAAAAAATTGTTCCAATATTTACTAAAAAATACGAATTGAATAAAGAAAATATTGATATGTTAAAAGTAATATTAAAATTACTTAGTCGTCAACAATGTACTGATTCTGAAGTATATGCCGAGGCGTCGGAACAATTAAATAAACTTCAACCATCGGCATTTTCGGCATATTCATTAGCACAGCTTTTTGTTAAAAGAGGCGAATTCTCAAAAGCTTCAACATATTATCAACAAGCAATAAATTTAGATACAATTCAAGATCAAAAAGCACAATACTATTATGAGTTAGCTTTAATTATAGGAACAAAGCTTGGTCAAGTAGCTACTTCCAGAACTTATGCCCTTAAAGCAGCGGAATTAAGAAAAAATTGGGGCAAACCATATATTTTAATCGGGCAATTTTATGCACAAAGTGCAAAAGAGTGTGGAGAAAGTCCATATCATCAAGCATTGGTTTATATTGCAGCTGTTGATAAATTCCTGTTAGCTCGCTCAATTGATCCGGATGTAGCAGATGAAGCTTCTAAATTAATAGCTTCGTATTCGGCACTTTATCCTACAAAAGAAGATATGTTCTTTCATGGCGATACTGAAGGGAAAAGCTACACGATTGGTTGCTGGATCAATGAAACTATAAAAATAAAAGTTCGTTAGGCAAAATATTTTATTTCATTTTTTTGCTTTATTTTTTCAGCTACTTTTGCAAGAAAAATGTATAACGAAAAAATTATTATTTTTGATTCAGGCTCACAATATACACAATTGATTGCAAGAAAAATTCGAGAATTAAATGTATATTGCGAGATTGTTCCGTATAATCAAAAAATTGAGTTAAATTCTAATATTAAAGGTGTAATTTTTTCGGGTAGCCCATTTTCTGTAAGAGACAAAAATCATCCACAACTTCCAATAGAAACTTTTTTTGGAAAAACTCCCATTCTAGGTATTTGTTACGGTGCTCAATATATTGCACAATATTTTAAAGGAGAGGTTGCACTTTCACAAGTTCGTGAATATGGGAGAGCAAATCTTGTATCAATAATTAAAACAGACCCTTTATTTAAAGAAATAGAAGAAAACACACAGGTATGGATGTCGCACGCCGACAGTGTTGTAAAAATACCAGAAAATTTTTTAGTAACAGCTAAAACAAAAGATATACCTGTTGCAGCTTTTTCTAATGTGGATAAAAAAGTTTTTGCAATACAGTTTCATCCTGAGGTGTATCATACTTTGCAAGGACAGCAACTTCTAAAAAATTTTGTTGTTGATATTTGTGGTTGTTCGCAAATTTGGACTTCAGAAGCTTTTATTGAAAAAACGATTTTAGAAATTAAAAATACGATAAAAGATGAAAAAGTTTTACTTGCTATTTCTGGCGGAGTAGATTCTTCTGTTTGTGCTTTATTGCTTAATAAAGCTATTGGAAAAAATCTTGTTTGTATATTTGTAAATAACGGATTACTCAGAAAAAATGAATTTGAGCAGGTTTTAGAAACCTATAAACTATTAGATTTAAACGTATTAGGAAAAGATGTTTCTATAGATTTTTTGAACAATTTGAAAGGCATTTCTGATCCAGAAAAAAAACGAAAAATTGTAGGAAAAACATTTATTGAAGTTTTTGAACGAGAAGCAAAAAAGTTGAATGATATTAAATGGTTAGCTCAAGGTACTATATACCCCGATGTAATAGAATCTACATCGGTCAATGGTCCGTCGGCAACAATTAAATCACATCATAATGTTGGAGGGCTTCCCGAAAAATTGAATTTGAAAATTATAGAACCATTGAAGTTCCTTTTTAAAGACGAAGTCAGAAAAGTTGGCAAGGCTTTAAATTTACCAGACATAATTCTAAATCGCCATCCTTTCCCAGGACCAGGATTAGCAATTAGAATACTTGGTGAAATAACTGAAGAGAAAGTTAAACTATTACAAGAAGTTGATTTTATTTACATTAACAAATTAAAAGAATACAATTTATACGACAAAATTTGGCAGGCAGGAGCAATATTATTGCCAATACACTCTGTGGGTGTAATGGGCGATGAACGTACATACGAACAGGTTGTTGCACTTAGAGCAGTTCAAAGTACTGACGGGATGACTGCTGATTGGGTTCAACTGCCATACGGCTTTCTTGCCGATGTCTCTAACACTATTATAAATCAAGTAAAAGGTGTAAACAGGGTTGTATATGACATAAGTTCAAAACCACCAGCAACAATTGAATGGGAGTAAATACAAATTCGCTTAATTTTTGCTAAAAACTAATAGGTTCATTACCTGGTAAAAGCAATATGGTAGTTTTATTTCCTGTATATTTTATATTAGAAATGTAGTAAGAACGCGTTATTACATTTTTTTTGCAATTCATATTTTCTATAAAACGCAAGCCAAGTTGAGCTTTGGGTGGTAACGATTTAAAAAAATTCCCATTAAATACAAGCTCTACATTATCGTTATTACATACATTTGCCTCAATTGTTAATGTTAGAATACTATCTTTTAAAATTGCATCTTTAATTACATATTGAGATAAATTTGCACTATAATCAAAGCTCTTATCTATAATTGCATTATGTATTTTTATTTGTTCGTTTTTTGTTTTTTTTTCTGAACAACTATTAGACAATAAAAATGGTAAAGAACAAAATATTAAGGCTAATAATAGGCGATTTGTCATAGTTTTTACTTTTTAAAATTATTTAATACTGTATATCCATTGATTTTTCCTTTTGAATTGTAACTTTCTTGCTTTACTAAACCTACTTCTTTTGCGTGCCATTCTTTCATTTTACCAGATGATTTGAAAATTGATTTATATTCTATATCGTAAGAAATAACAAAGCAATCGAAAGTTCCAGCAGGAACAGTTATAATTTCTTTTCCTTCTACAACACGATTATTAACAGAAATAGACATTTTTAAAAAATTAATACCTTCATTATTAACATTTATTGTGGCAGTTCCATTATTTAGTTTTTCTCCAATTGATAATATTGTAGGAATCTCCATCTTATCAGATTCAATTTGAACATGCATATTTTCGTACTCTGATAACATTTTTTTATCGAACAAATTACTTAAATCTAAAGTTAAAATGTTGTTCTGACATTGATATTCTTGTTTCAATTTATAAAACTCCTTATTTTTTTGATCGAATGAAGTAATTTCTATATTAGCAATCCACGTTTTTTCATCTTTTTTAACATCTAATACGTTCATTTTGCTGGTGTGTTCAAGATTATTTTTCGAGTTGAAATAAGCATATTCATATATAGACCCCTTTTTAAAAATTAGCAAATTTTCGCAATTTTGAGAAAATGTTAAAAAGTTTGTAAAGCAAAAAACAATTAGAAAAAATGCTTTCATAATATTAATGTTTTTCGGGTCCTATTACTTTAAATTTATCGCCTGTTTCGTTAACAATTCGTTGATACCATTCTTTTCCGTAACCAGGTTGAACAACTTTTGGGTTACGTTGCCCTGGCACAACGTATTTAATATTTCCATCTACATATTTTGTAAATAAGTCTTGATATAGTTTTTTCCATCTTGCAACTGTTTGATTAGCAGTTAAAACACTAAAATCAGTAATAAATTCTGTGGCTAATTTTTGATCTTTATTGTATAATTCGAGCGCAGCTTTATCAATTGCTGAGATGTAGTTATTATATTTGTTTTCAAGTTCATTTTGTACTGGTTGTAGATCTTTAATCATTTCATTAAATCGTGTATAAACAAAATTTGAAACTTGATTGAAGACCCAAAAAGCACTTGTTTCACTAAATTTCATCATATCGCCATTGCCAACCGCAAAAGTTTCGGGAATGCGAGTTGCGCCACAATATATTGGTGTGAAGCAATTTAAGTAAGTATCATCTACTGCAAACCATAATATACCACCAATAGGATTAGGTAACCAAGCTCTCGACTGCGAAACAAAAGCAAAACCTGTTTGTTGGGTACTTATTGCTCGCTCATTGAAATAAGTTACAGTGTCGAGCTTCCAGGTTAAAGGTCTCCAACGAACAATACAACCAAAAGGTCCAGCACCAATATCTTTAGACATATCCATTTTTGTCCCCTGGTAATAATCTCTATTTAGCGATATTACATCTAATACAGAAAGCTTTTTGTCAGGTTTAATATACAATGGCATTCTGTTTTTCATGTTATAACACATTGCATAGTCTTCGTATTTAGCCATGTCTTTATTTACTCTGTTAAACATAGCCCAAACACGAGCTTCACAAAAACGAACAGCGCCAAAGTCAAGCGGTGCATAAACATCACTAAAACTAAAATCTTTATCTTCACCTTTAAAATATCCCATTTGCCGTGCAAACGAAATTACATCAGGACTATGAAATACGGTTTGATTTGGATCGTTGAAATTATTTGATTTTTGAAATGGAAAAGTAGTTATGCGGGCTTGATTTGCATGAGCCGAAACATATCCGTCTGGTATTTTTATTGCTACCCATAAAGCTCCTTTGCTGTATTGAATTTTACCTTTTGCATCTTTTTTTGGAGAACCTTTACCTATTAATTCCATTATCCATACTTCGTTAGGGTCGGCAATGGAGAAAGATTCGCCTGTACTGTAGTAACCGTATTCCGAAATAAGTTCTGAAATTATTTTTATTGCCTCTCTTGCTGTTTTGGCTCTTTGAAGTGTTATATATATCAAACTACCATAATCTAAAATTCCTGTTGTATCTTGTAGTTCTGGTCTCCCACCAAATGTTGTTTCTGCAATAACCAACTGATATTCATTTATATTACCAACAACACTGTATGTTTGCTTTATTTGTTTTATTTTTCCTAAGTATTTACCTGTATCCCATTCGTATATGTCAATCATTGCACCATCTGGATGTGTTGCAGATGGTGTAAAATATAATTCTCCATACAAAACATGGCTATCTGCTGTATAAGATATCATTGTGGAACCATCGGTTGATGCTCCACGTGTAACTAATAAATTAGTACAAGCATAAATTGTTGAAAAACCGAAAAATAAAATAGTTGTTAATAAAAATAATACATTTTTCATAGCTTTATAAATTTTAATTATTTAATTCTTTTTCAACATCTTCTATTGGAAATTTTTCTAACATTTCCATTTCACTTAAAATTTGTTTTAGCGTGCTGGTATCAATAACTTTTGAAATTTTAGCAAAAGAAAACAAGGATGCAATAACTGCATTTTTAGCCCCCTTCCCTCTAAAATCTACTTTTTTAACATTAGCTTTTGTTTCTGGGATTTCGAGCAACTGATCTATAAGTAACCATGCATTTTCGTTCAATTCTTTTATGTTTTTTTTGCTAAAATCTAGTCCGTCTTGAGATGTAACAATTACATATTCTGGATTACTTAATCCATGAAAGTAAATTTCGAAAGGAGAAATATTAACTTCTGCATTGCTAAATCCAACACCAACAGTTACAGGGTAAGTACCTTTTTGAGTAATATTATAACCATATTTAACAGCAGCTTTGCATAGAATATTTGCAGCTAATTGTACACCTTCGCCTGCCGATCCACTTAAAACAACTTGTATTTGTTTATTTAAAGTTTTATTCGTATTTAAAGGCTCTATAATAGGTGTTTTATCTAATAAATTAGCAACAACCTTTCTTTCTGGAAATTTGAAAGGATCTCTGTTATTTGTCCAAGTCTTAATAGGCTTATTTGCAGATTCAACTATTTCCTGAAGTTTTCTCTTTGGGTTAAATTTAACACCATAGCTTGGGCATATTTCCATTACTTCAACCAGTGTAAACCCAGGAGTAGTTAATGCCTTTTTAAACGTATCGCTGTAATCACTAATTCCAATTACTCGACTAACATAATTGGCACCAGCAGTATAAGCTAATTGGCAGATATCATGTTCACCATAAGGGCTTCCGTTTGGAGTAATTATAGTATTAAAACCTTTTGGTGTAAGACCGCTCAATTGTCCACCTGTCATTCCATATAAGAAATTGTTGTGTACTACAACCATCATGTTGACGTTCAATCGCGCGGCTTCCATTATGTGTTGTAGCCCAATAGTTGCTCCGCCATCACCAATAAAAACAATAACTTTTTTATTTTCTGTTAGTCCCATGCTAATACCTGCCCCTAAAGCTACCGAACGACCATGTAATCCATGAACTGTATGAGTATTTAAAGATTTATCTATAATTCCGTGGCAACCTATATCTGTTACAAATATTACGTCTAATATGTTTAATCCTAATTCTTCTATTGCCTTTGCTGTGTTTTGTGCAATTAAATGATGACCACAACCTTTACAAAAAGGCAATTCTTTAGTATTTAGAACCTTTGTTTCCATTAAAATTTTCCTCCTTCAATTATTTCTTTTGGTGATAGCATTTTTCCCATAGCTCCAACATGGCAAATATTGTTTGGAAGTTTGTCGCCAAACATTATTTTTGCATACTGAGCATTTATGTTGTCTTCGGCAAAAATAATATGTTTATACTTTTCTAAAATATTGTATAAAACAGAAGGTATTGGTAATAAAGTTTTTACTATTAACAAATCTGTATTCTTATTTTGCTCTTTTAATATTTTAATAGCTTCTTGAGCAGCATTAGCTGAAATACCGTACGAAACAATAACCTTGTCTGAGCCGTTTTGTATATGTTCGTAGTAAGTGTATTCATCTAAATATTTATAAATTTTCTTTTCAAGACGAACAGTATTACACATTGCATCGTCGCTTGTATGTTGAATAATTCCTTTCTGATCATGTGTTGATGCTGTTAGGCGTACCTGATGCATATTATTGGAAACAGGCAGAAAATCGGGTACTAATGAATCGTTATATTCGTAAGGTAAGTAAGGTTTATCGCTGTTATAAGTTTTTATTTCAACAGATTTTATAGGGTTAAGTTTAGATATATCGAAATTTCTGTTAGTTGTAGCTCTTTCTTTTGAAGAAAGAATAACAACAGGAGTTCTTAATTTTACAGCAATTTCTACAGCTTTAGCAGATAATTGCCAACAGTCTTCGATAGAAGATGGACAAAGAACAGGAACAGGGTGTGCTCCTGAGATCATTCCGCGTAAGAGAGCAATATCGCCTTGTGCGCCAGCAGTAGCTGTACCAGTAGCAGGACCTAAACGTTGCGTTAAAATAATTATCATAGGTAATTCCATCATGAAAGCCATATTGATGGACTCAATCATTAAAGCAAATCCTGGGAAAGATGTTGCAGTAACTGGTATGTATCCTAATGTTGCAAGACCTGACATGTACTGAAGTGTTGAAATTTCATCAGGAGCAGGCAACATCATAGGATATCTTTGACTTGCATATAAATACATAGCATTTGATGGAGTGATAGGATATCCAATATAAACATTGGCTCCTGCTTGTGCAAGGGCTTCCATTATTACCCTCGAATCATCTAATATTACTTCTTTTCTTTTTTCGGGAATCATATTATTTTATTTAGTATAAAAAAAAAGCTATCAATTGTTAAATTGATAGCTGCAAAAATAAATAATTTTTTCATTTTAACGATATGCTGGTATTCCTGTAATATCATGACCGGTTATTAAAAGATGAATATCGTGTGTACCTTCGTATGTAATAACAGACTCTAAATTCATCATGTGACGCATAATGGGATAATCACTTGTAACTCCCATAGCTCCGAACACCTGTCTTAATTCACGAGCAATAGTTAAAGCCATATAAACATTATTGCGTTTTGCTATGCTGATATGTGTATGTTTGCATTTACTTTCATTTTTAAGAACACCCAAACGCCATACCAGTAATTGTGCTTTTGTTATTTCTGTTAAAGCTTCAGCTAGCTTTTTTTGTTGTAATTGAAATGCACCTATGGGCTTACCAAACTGCTGGCGTTCAAGTGAATATCTTAATGCAGCGTCGTAACAATCCATAGCAGCCCCAACAGCTCCCCAAGCTATACCATATCGTGCACTGTTTAAACACATCATTGGTCCTTTTAACCCTTCTATTTTAGGTAATAAATTTTCTTTTGGAACAACTACTTCATCAAAAATCAATTCTCCTGTGGATGATGCTCGCAACGACCATTTGTTGTGAGTTTCGGGAGCAGTAAAACCTTTCATTCCTTTTTCAACTATTACACCTCGAATTATACCATTGTCATCTTTTCCCCAAACAATGGCAATGTCGGCAATATTAGCATT
>JBBIKO010000046.1:10555-10805 GCA_037445415.1 Bacteroidota bacterium | reverse complement strand
ATTCAAAACCTCCTCTACAGATTTAACAACTGCATCAATTACTTGAACTAACATATTGTCGGATAAATCGTAATAAACTGGTAAAGATATTTCGCGAGAGTAATTATCATAAGCAATAGGGTAATCAATAATATTGTATCCCCTATTTTTATACGCCGTTAAAAGTGGAAGCGGTTGAAAATGCACATTTACTGAAACATTTTTATCGAAAATTCTTTGTATAATTTCGTCTCGTTTTTTTTCGTTTATA
>JBBIKO010000046.1:1043-10545 GCA_037445415.1 Bacteroidota bacterium | reverse complement strand
CGTGATAAGATGATTTTTTATTGATAGTTTCGTAAACTGGTAATTCAGCCCAGTCATAATTTGCAAATATTTTATGATAAGTATCGAATATATGTTTACGTTTTACAAGTGTATCTTCGTCGTAACGTTGAATTTCAACTAAACCTATTGAAGCCAAAATATCAGTCATGTTAGCCTTATAGCCAGCATCAATAACATCGTATCGCCAAGCTCCCTTTTGCATTTTAGCAAGTGCATCTTTTGTTTGACCATGAAGAACCATTATTGAAAAATAACGATAAAGTTCATTGTGGTCAAAAGTGTTTGGTAAATTTAAAACAATGGCTCCGCCTTCTGCTGTTGTTAGGTTTTTTATTGCGTGAAAAGAGAAAACACTAACGTCGCAAAGTGAACCTGCTCTTTTACCTTTATACCATGCTCCAAAAGAATGTGCAGAATCGGATAAAATCAAAATTTTACCTAATTTTTCTTGTTCAAGCGTACTAGGCTTAAAAATAGAACGATAATATGGCAAATTTACTAACTCGTTAATTTCATCATAATCGCAGGGAAAACCTCCCATATCAACAGGAATAATTACTTTTGTTCTAGGAGTGATAGCTTTTTTTACCTCTGAAACAGAAATACAAAAATCATCTTTATTAACATCAACCATAATAGGTTTTGCTCCGCAATGAACAACTACATTTGCAGTTGCACAATAAGTATATGATGGAACAATAACTTCATCGCCCTCACCTACTCCATACCAACGAAGTACTAACTCTAAACCAGCAGTTGCAGAATTAATAGCTATTGATGTTTTACTTGAACAGTAGTCAATTATTTTTTTTTCAAATAACTTTGTTTTTGGACCCGTAGTTATCCAGCCAGATTTTAATGTATCTACAACTTCTTCAATAATTTTATCATCAATTCTTGGCGGTGAAAATGGTATCATGTATTTTCAATTTATGTTCAACATAGAAGAAATAATAAAAATATGTTATAAAAATAACACCGGCCTGTGTATTTAACATTGATTCAGTTATAAAATTACCTGCTATTAGCATTATAAATAAAAGCCATGACACATTTTTCTGTTTAAAAGCAATTACAAATGGTAAAAACAGAATTGTTAACAACATTAGCAACCCAAAAATTCCTAACGACAGCCAAGTTTCTATATACTGATTATGTAAATTTAATTTTTTTTCAACTGCTCCATGCATATTTCTTTTTTCATACTCATTTATCAAAACATCTTTTATATCGCCACATCCCACACCAAATAGCCAGTGCGTTTTCAATAAATCTATACCTGTTTCCCATATCAAAATTCTAATAGCATTACTTTCGGAAGTTTGAATGTTTGTTTCTACTTTTTCTATTGAACTTTTAACTGCTTGAAATCTGTAATTTTCGTGTATCCCATAATAAGCAAAAATTATTGCAATAATTGACAATACAACAGATTTAATTATTACTTTATTAAATAGAATTTGATATAACGAAGCTACAATAAGTAAAACAAAAGTTACAATAATTCCTGCTTTAGATGATAACAAAAACAAAAAAACAAGTAGTACCGTAACGCCAATTACATAGATATATGATACTTTGTTATCGTTTTCAAACAATTTTTCTATCAAAATAATAATTCCTAAACTTATATACATTGCCAAATAAGATGGATGATATTTCCAAGAAAGTTCGTTGTAATATAAATGAGAAATATTGTTATCGCTTATATAACTAACAATAGCCCTTATTGTTAAAAAAATAACTATAATAAACAATGAAACAAGATAAAGACGTTTCATTTTAGTTATTGGAAGTTTTTCATAAAAATGTTGATAAACTAAAAAAAATAAGAACGGGATAACAATAAAGCTAAGTTTTACTTCTATATCGAAAAAACCTCTGGTTAAATTATTGGTATATAATAAAGAAAATGTGTGTAATAAAAGAAAAAGCGGAAAAATTAGCCATTCAATATTTATAAAATTAAAAGAAAGCTTTCGGTTAGTAAAAAAAAACAATAATGAAAAAATAAACCAAATGGCAAGATAAATTCGAGCTACATTTAAAATGGGCATGTGAATAATACTTGCAATACTAAGAGCTAGGAAAGTGCTATATAATAAACGTTTAATCATAAAAAAACAACTACAAAAATAACAAGCAATATTAGGTTTACAAAATATTTATTTTTCTAACTTGTATAGAAAAAGCTTTAGACAATTATATCTTATAGGAATCAGAAAGTTAATATTTAGCTTGGGTTGCTTTATATAACGTATAATATGAGCAAAATAGACAGCTTTTTAACAATTATATTTTCTTCTGAATGTTTTAAAGTCAATTTTCAAAAATTTTGGTATAAATATTTTTCATTCTAATTTTTTTTCTGAAAAATTTTGAATACTTTATTTTCATGTTTAGAAATAAAAAAAGCTGCCTCGTTATTTTTGAGACAGCCTCTTTATACATTTAAGTACTAAAACTATTGTTCTTTTATGTATTCTACACTAGTAATTTCATTATTTGCAAAATTCTCAACGAAAACAGAAGCAACATTCCATTTCTTATTTTTTGTAAAATAATTATAAGAATATGTTGTATCGTAAGTTGATTGAATTGGATTACCCCATGGTCCGTTTGGTGAAATACTAACATATACTAACGTAATAAATATTTCTTCCTTTTTTTCACGAATACATTGGTAAGTTTTATTATTTGGTAATTTTATTGTACCAATTCCATCATAAGTTATATCAAATTTTTGTATCATTTCAAGTTTACCATACATTCCCTGTCCCATACTTATAATATCAACTAAGAAAGAAGAATCTTTAAGAATAGAATTATAAGTAATTGGGAATTTAAAAAATATTGGCTTATCGGTATATGATGGATGTATTTCATTTCCTTGTACATCTGCCCAAACACCAACGCCTTCAATTTTATCTGTTGTTTTATTCAAATATAAATAAAATGGTTGATCTGGTTCTGGTTGTACTGCCATATTGGATATAGATGAAAAATATTGAGCACCAGGAGTATTTGACGGATTGTGAAATATAACTGTATATTCACTATCTGGACTTAAAATACTATAATCCCATGTAATATTTTGTCCTGGTACAAGCGACAATAAAGCAATGTTTGTTTCGTCTATATACATGATAATTGTATCACCAGCATTAGCAAAATCAGATGAAACAATTGAAAAAGGAGATGGAGTATTTGGTGCGTCGTCTTTATCCTTTTTACATGAAACAAACACTACAAATAAAAAAAAAACAATAATGATAATGTTCTCATAGTTTTTCGGTTTAAAGTTATATGCAAAATTATAATAAATTAATTTATTATCAAAAAATTTCCAATTATTTTTTTATTCTTTATAAATTGAGTTAATTTTATGTCCAAAAACTAATGTTAGTTATAGGAATAGCAGGTGGAACAGGTTCGGGCAAAACCACTGTTGTAAATAAAATAGTTGAGCAATGCTCGAGTAATGATGTAGTTGTTTTGCCACAAGATGCTTATTACAAAGACAACAGCCATTTACCATTAGAACAACGACTTGAAATAAATTTCGACCATCCCGACGCAATTGAGTTCGATTTGTTAATTAGGCATATTGTATTACTCAAACAAGGTCAAACAGTAGAAATGCCAATATATTCTTATCTAACTTGCAAACGTTCTGACGAAACTATTGTGGTTTATCCAAAAAAAGTTGTTATAGTAGAAGGAATTTTAATATTTTCGAATGAAGAATTAAGAAATCTATGTGATATAAAAATATTTGTCGATGCCGAAGCAGACGATAGACTGATTAGAGTTATAAAGCGCGACATTGTTGAACGTGGTCGTTCTGTAAATAAGGTATTAGAAAGATATGTTAAAACAGTTAAGCCATCACACTTGCAATTTATCGAACCGACAAAGCGATATGCCGATATTATTGTCCCACAAGGTGGCGAAAATAAAGTTGCAATAGAAATTATAACTCATTTTATTGAAAGAAAATTAAAAAAACATTTATATGATTAATCAAATACCCATAGAAAAAATTTTGTTTATTGATATTGAAACAGTTCCACAATATAAAAATTATGATGAGCTTCCTAGCACAATTAAACCTTTTTGGGAGCAAAAGTCAGAACGATTGGACAAAGAAAAATCAGCAAAAGAATTATACGAACGTGCAGGAATTTATGCCGAATTTGGAAAAATTATTTGTATTAGCTGTGGACGTGCTATAAATAAAACCGACCATATCTACATACGTATAACATCAATATTTGGACATGACGAAAAAGAAATATTAAACAACTTTTTTAATATTATTAATAAATTTGATACCGACAATTTATATTTATGTGCACATAACGGAAAAGAATTTGATTTTCCTTACATTGCTAGAAGATCTATTATAAATCGAATAAAGTTACCTGTTGTATTAAATATATCGGGTTACAAACCATGGGAAGTTAAACATTTGGATACATTGGAATTGTGGCGATTTGGCGATTATAAAAGCTTTACATCATTAGATTTATTAGCAGCAATTTTCAATATACCTTCGCCAAAAGATGAAATTTCGGGTAAAGATGTTTGCAAAGTTTATTATGAAGAAAATGATTTGAAAAAAATTGCAAATTATTGTCAAAAAGATGTTTTAACGCTTATTCAAGTATATTTGCGATATAAAGATTTAGATGTGCTTCCAATAAAATGCGAATTCGTATGATAAAACGAATATTACAACTGTTAGTTATTTTTGCTTTTTCTTGCTCAAAAAAAGAAAATGTTATTCCAGCTAAACCAGATTTTTCTTACTTCCCATTAAATGTTGGACATTTTTGGGTATATAGCATCGAACAAATTCACATTGACCAACCTATTAACATTTACGATACTCAACGCTACTTTTTAAAAGAAGTAATAGAAAGTTCTTATTTTGACGAAACAGGTAATAGAATTTATAGAATTTAACGATATATAAGAAACGACTCTTCTTCTAATTGGGAAATAAAAGATGTTTGGGCAGCTCAATATGTAAATAATCAGGCACATAAAGTTGAAGAAAACATTCGTTTTGTAAAGATAATTTTTCCAGTTAAAAAAAATACTAAATGGGATGGAAACGCTTACAATACATACAATAAACAAATATATCACGTAGAATATGTCGACGAAAATTGGAATACATTTGATACAACATGCTTAGTTATTCAGCAAAACAAAGAATCGCTTATAGACAAATATCTTCAAACAGAACGTTTTGCAAAAAACATAGGATTAGTGGAAAAAATTGATATTCAAATATCACTAGCTTTTGTTATACAAGGAGTTCCAATAGAACAAAGAATTAAACGAGGTACATTATACAAGCAAACGTTAATTCAGTATTGATATTTTGTTAAATACAAAATTACTAACTAAACTATAAAATATATAAAAAAGTTCTAATAAGTTAGCTTATGTAAATGTCTTATTTTTTCTAAATATAAGCTATTTCTTAGGCAGTTAGTTCGGCTTGTTTTAACACCGTTTCTGTTGCAAGTTGCTGTATATCGTGAGGATATCCTTATTGACGCAACACCCTTTTTAGTATAACTTTGAGCTTTGCTCTTACACTTTCTTTAATTGTCCAATCTATGGTTGTATTCTCTTTCACTTTTTGATAAAAAACAACTGCCAATTCACGAAGTTTTTCTTTCCCCATGACTTCGCATGCACTATTATTGTCGGCTATGTCTGTATAGAAGATGTATTCGTAGTCTGATAAGCCCATTTCTTGAGGTTCCTTATCAATCTTTTTTTTCTTTGGCAAGGTTTATCAGCTCTTCTATTGCTTTGTTTGCTGTTATAATTTTGGCATGATAATTTTTTATTGTAAATTTGAAAAAATTATTAAGTATAAAATATGTTTTTTTTATTTATCTTAAATCGAAATAATTATAACAGTTCATACTTCCAACAAAAAGTTATCCTAAAATAAATTGAAAATACTTTGAAATTGGAATAAAAAGATATGCCAAAATAGTTATAAATATTAAAACAGAATTGCTATGAAAAAATGTGTATTAATTATCGCAGTTTCTTTGTTCCTTTTAAGTTGTAAAAAATACGAGGAAGGACCTTTATTTAGCTTTCGAAGTAAAACAGAAAGACTATCTAATACATGGAAAGTACAGCAATACTTCGAAAATGGAGTAGATAAAACTAATGATTTTAATAATATTTTTAAAGATTATATAATGACCATTTCTAAAGAGAATTCTTATACAATTACTTATAAAGCATTTGGAATAATAAATTATTCAGAAGCTGGCACATGGTATTTTAATACAGACAAAACAAAAGTAACATTTAAAAATAATAACAATAATACTTCAACCTGGAAAATTTTAAAACTAATGGAAAAAGAACTCTGGTCGGAATATATTGATACAAACAAAACAATTAAAGTGCATTTGATACCATTGTGATTTAAAGTTCTTTTTAACTAATGATTATTTTCATTGATTTTAAATTCTTTTGTATATACATTTGAAAAAAATTGTTGTTATGTTTTCAGGAATAGTTGAAGAAGCCGCTCCAATAGTAAAGCTTGAAAAAGAAGGTGGGAACTTACATATTACTGTAAAACCATCGTTTGTTAAAGATTTAAAAATAGATCAAAGCATTTCTCACAATGGAGTATGTTTAACAGTTGTAAAAAAAGATAATGAAACTTACACAGTTACTGCTATTAAAGAAACACTAGAAAAAAGTAATTTAGGCTTGTTAAAAGTAGGTGATAAGGTAAATTTGGAACGTAGCATGACTTTAGATAAACTGCTCGATGGTCACCTTGTTCAAGGTCATGTTGATCAAACAGCTGTTTGCACAGATATTACCGAAGCCGATGGCAGTTGGTATTTTACTTTCGAATACGCCCCATCTAAAGGGAATATTACTGTTGAAAAAGGTTCGATAAGTGTTAACGGAGTTAGTCTAACCGTTGTTAATTCGCAACATGGCAAATTTTCTGTTGCAATAATCCCATACACTTATCAAGTAACTAACTTTCACCAAATAAAAGTAGGTACAGTTGTTAATCTTGAATTTGATATAATAGGTAAATACATTCAAAAAATATTATCAGCTCAACTCGAACACTGGAAGAAACAACTACTAAAATAATGCACAATAATTATAAAATTTATATATTTTTTTACTTAAATATTTTTTTTATACTTCTTTTTATAAGTTGCAAAAATAAAGAGTTTGAAGGCTATACTTTTAAAGAAAGCGGTATATATTTTAAGTTATTAAAATTTAATGAATCTAAAATTAAAATTAATGTAGGTTCGTACGTAACTTTTCATATTTCATACTCAACTCCCAACGATTCTGTCTTTTTTGAAGCTGTTCGAAGAAGCAAAATTAGTAATCCTTCGTATAAAGGTTCAATAGAAGAATGTTTCTTAATGTTAAACGAAGGCGATAGTGCTTCATTTCTTATAAATGCCGATTCATTTTTTGAAAAAACTCTTGGAAGTCCCCTACCCAATTTTTTTCCTAAAAACAGTTATTTAAAAATAAATATTAGTGTTATATCGGTCAAAAGTGCCGAAGAATTTGAAAAAGAAAAAGAAGAATTTTTAACATGGATTGAAGATTTTGGTGAATACGAGAAAGCTATTTTAAAAAAATATCTTCAAAAATATAATTTAACTTATTCGCCCTACGATACTTCTATCTACAAAATACTTGTAAATTCTGGAACAAATAAATGTGTTGAATATGGCGATACAATTGTAGTACATTTTGAAGGTTATTTTTTAAATGGAAAAATTTTCGATAGTACACGTAAAAGAAACGAAGCATTTAGTTTTGTTATGGGAACAGAATGGCAGGTTATAAAAGGCTTGGAAAAAGCCATTTTAACTATGTGCGAAAAAGAAAAATGTATTTTTATTATTCCATCAAACCTTGCATTTGGAAAAACAGGTTCTTCATCTGGAATAATTCCTCCTTATACATCTGTTGTGTTCGAAGTTGAACTGTTAGAAGTAAAAAAGTTTAATAAATTGTAGCTCTTAAAAAATCTACAAACAATGGATGTGGGCAATCAACAGTACTCTGATATTCAGGATGAAATTGAACTCCTATGTACCACTTATGTGTTTTAAGTTCAATAATTTCAACTAAATTCATTTCTGGATTAATCCCAGAAACAATCATCCCTGCATCTTCAAACAATTTTAAATAATTATTGTTAAACTCGTAGCGATGTCTGTGTCGTTCTTGGATTGAATCTTGTTTATATGTATTATAAGCTTTTGTTCCTTTAATCAATTGACATGTATAACTACCAAGTCTCATTGTTCCACCTTTTTCTGTAATTTCTTTTTGTTGTTCCATTAAATCAATTACCGGATAAGGTGTATTTCGGTTCATTTCTGTTGAATGTGCATCTTTTAAATTAAGAACATTTCGAGCAAACTCAATTACAGCAACTTGCATACCAAGGCATATTCCAAAAAAAGGAATATTATTCTCGCGTACATATTGTGCTGCTATTGTTTTACCTTCTATTCCACGATGACCAAAACCGGGTGCAACAATAATACCTTTCATACCGTGTAAAATTTGCCCAACGTTATCGGCATTTATTTTTTCGCTATGAATAAGATGTAATTTTGCTTTTAAATCATGTACAGCACCTGCATGAATTAAGGATTCTATTATAGATTTATATGCATCAGCTAATTCAATATATTTTCCAACTAATGCTATATCTACTGTAAATTTAGGATTTTTTACTTTATAAACAAAATCTTGCCATTTGCTCAAATTTGGTTTTTCTAGCTCAGGTAATCCGAGTTTTTTCAATACAATCTCATCGAGCTTTTCGGAATGCATTAATAAAGGTACCTCATAGATAGTTTTTACATCACGCGATTCAATAACAGCATCCATTTCTACATTACAAAACAAAGCTACTTTTCGCCTTATTTCATTATTTAAAGGTTTTTCGGTTCGCAAAACTAATACATCGGGTTGCACTCCATTTTCTAACAACATTTTTACACTATGTTGCGTAGGCTTTGTTTTTAGCTCTCCTGTTGCAGATAAAAATGGAACTAATGTAAGGTGAATAACAGCTGTTCGTTGAGGCATCTCCCATCGCAACTGACGAACAGCTTCGATATATGGTAAAGATTCAATATCGCCTACTGTTCCACCTATTTCAATAATTACAATATCGTACTTATGTTTTGTTCCTAATAGTTTTATGCCTCTTTTAATCTCATCTGTAATATGTGGAATTACCTGTACAGTTTTCCCTAAAAAATCGCCACGTCGTTCTTTTGTTATAACATTCAGATAAATTCGTCCAGTTGTAATATTATTAGCCTGCGAAGTTGGATGATTTAAAAATCTTTCGTAATGTCCCAAATCGAGGTCGGTTTCGGCACCATCATTTGTAACATAACATTCTCCGTGTTCGTAT
>JBBIKO010000046.1:0-1033 GCA_037445415.1 Bacteroidota bacterium | reverse complement strand
TTCTCCATGCTCAGTTGGATTCATATTACCAGCGTCAACATTCAAATACGGATCTAATTTTTGAATTGTAACGTGATAACCCCTTAATTGCAACAATTTTGCAAGTGAAGCAGAAATAATACCTTTTCCCAACGACGAAGTTACACCGCCTGTAATAAATATATATCTTGTATTAGACATAAATTAAAAAGTTAAACTAGCTCCAATACTCGGAATAATTGGCAATTGATTAACACGCTTACTACGAATTCGATCGTAATAAAAAATATTTGCACGATTATAAACATTTGTGCAAGCTAAATTTATTTCAAGTGTAGAATTTTTAGAAAATTAAACTGTTTTTTTCAATGTTATATCTAAACGATGGTACGAAGGCAAACGTGCGGCATTTAATTCTCCGTATAATATACCTAGTAATGCATTAGTAGAAGCTAAGTCGGTGTTAATATCGTTTATTTGCAACAGTTCGTAATAACCGGCAGTCTTACTGAATGGGAAACCACTTCCAAAATTCCATCTTGCACTAAGTTCCCAGTCTAAATTTTTTCCAAGTGTTCTTGTTCCAACAACATTAATATTATGACGTCTGTCGTATATTGGAGCATAAGTTATAAAGCCGTCGTATCTATCAACAAATCCTAATGAGTATGCAACCCAAAAATAATTTCTTTTATATTCATATTTAATTGTAATATCTGTTCCATAAGCATTTCCATTTTCAATAATAAAATCTTTTTTCAACAAATCAGGAACCTGCCAATTATCGCCTGTATCGTCAAATATTTTATTTCTGTTTACATTTAAAAGCTGTATATTTCTCTTGAAATATCCTTCAATATTTATATCTATATAATTATTAATGTCGAATTCGAATCCAGAAACAAAATGTGCAGCTTTTTGTAATGATTCTTTAACTGGTTTGCCGTCAAAAGTTTCGGGAAGGTCTCCTTTTTCAGGACTACTTAAAAATCCGTAAAACAAATTTACAACATCGCGATCGCTATTAGCACTGATAAAGTTTTGAGTGTACAAT
>JBBIKO010000045.1:2687-10816 GCA_037445415.1 Bacteroidota bacterium | reverse complement strand
TTGGTTCATTAGGATTACCTTCAAAACCCGAAGTATTAGCTATGGGAGGACTTCCCGATATTCAAAAAGTTACACCATGGTTACTTATAATTACATATTTAATTCTAACAATTGCAGAATTATTTATTAGCCCACTTGGTATTTCATTTGTTTCTAAAGTAGCACCGCCACATTTACAAGGCCTTATGCAAGGCGGATGGCTAGGAGCTACTGCTATTGGTAATCAGCTTTTGTTCATTGGAGCAATATTTTACGATAGCGTTCCTTTATGGCTAACATGGATGCTCTTTGTAGTTGTTTGTTTAATATCTATGGCAACCATGTTATTTATGCTTAAATGGTTAGAACGTGTAGCAAAATAATAACATATTTCTTAATTTATATGGCTGTCTGAACTTAATAAGGACAGCCTTTTTTATTTTATGGAACTATTTAAAAGTTTTGCAAATTATTTAAAAAAAGAATACGGACAACGAGTTCAAAAAATATCAATAAATTTACCTTTTTCCTGCCCAAATCGTAATGGAATAATTGATACAAAAGGATGCATTTATTGCGATAATATTTCGTTTTTGCCAGAATATACATTAAGCCATAAAGATGTTTTAACTCAATTAAATGAAGGAATTTCATATTTTCAAAAAAAGTATCCTTCACAATATTATATTGCATACTTTCAAAATTATACTAATACTTTTGCTCCACCCGAAACGCTTTACAATATATACACGCAGGCATGTAATCATGAAAAAGTAGTAGCCTTATCAATAGCTACTCGCCCAGATTGTATTAACGATGAGGTTATTTGTGTTTTGAAAGAAATTAGCAAAAAAAAGCGAATATTTATAGAAATTGGAATAGAAACGACATTCGACAATACGCTGAAATTAACTAACCGTTGTCATAAATATATTGATGTTGTTTATGCTGTTAACAAAATAAAAAACAACTTTTGGATTACTGGTCATCTTATTTTTGGACTTCCAGGCGAAAATGTGATAGATGTAATTGAACACGCTAAAAACATTTCTGCATTAAGAATTCAATGTATTAAGCTTCATCAATTACAAATATTGAAAAATACACCATTGCATAAAATATATGAAAAAAATAATAATTTTGTTAAACCTCTTTCATTACAAGAATATATTAATTGGGTAATAATTTTCCTTGAACATCTTTCACCAGAAATTTTTATTGAACGTTTCACAAGCGAATCTCCAAAAGAAAGGTTAATTGAACCTAATTGGAATCAAATAAAAAATTATCAAGTAGCTGATATAATCAAGAAACAAATGCAAGAAAAAAATACTTTTCAAGGTAAAAACTATAAAATTTAATATATATATTGAAATTTTTAAATTTATCACTATTTTTGCAAAAATGATGACTTATGAAACGAATTATTTATTTTATTGTTTTTTTTGTTCTTAGTTTTTCTGTTATTTCACAAGAAATGACATCAGGAACGAATTTCTTAAGCGTTGGAATTGGACCATCGGTAAATTATTGGAACTTATACCATAGTGGTGGAACTCCAGCCATAAAATTAACATTAGATCGCGGATACAAAAAAGCTGGTCCGGGAACTATTACATTAGGAGGAAGTTTAGGATTTTTTTCTAAATATTATAAAAGCACATACTACGATAACGGATCCGCATATTCTTATAAATCAACTTGGACTTTTATTTCCACAGTATTCAGAACTGGGTACTATTATAATTTAGAAGAAGCAAACATACCAGATATGAATGTGTATGGTGGCATTGGTTTAGGTTTATTATACGAAGGTTTTAAATACTCTTATACTGGACCAAATCATCCTAATTTTATTAAAGATGATGCTGGCACTCATTTCTTAATGAATTTTTATTTAGGAGCAAATTATTTTCTAACATCAAAAACTGCTATATATTTAGAGTTTGGCTACGATATTACTTATGCTACTTTTGGATTAACATTCAATTTATAAAAATACTAAAAACCCAAATTTTTTAACATCGAAATAGCGCTTTGCTCCTTAGCAAACAGTTTGGTATAATATTCTCCTTCTTCATCTTTATTAATAATAATATGTTTTGGAGCAGGTATTAAACAATGTTGTATTCCACCATAACCACCTAATGAATCTTGATAAGCTCCTGTATGGAAAAAACCAATAAATAAAGGTTCGTTATGATTAAATTTTGGTAAATATATTGCATTAACGTGTGTCTCTTCGCTATAATAATCCTGACTATCGCAAGTCAATCCTCCTACAAATACTCTCTCATAAGGTTCTTCCCATCTATTTACAGCTAACAAAATAAACCTATGGTTAATTGCCCAAATATCTGGCATATTTGTAATAAAAGAACCATCTATCATATTCCATAACTCCCGATCGTTTTGTTTTTTTTGGTCGAGAATAGAATATAAAACAGCCCCACTTTCGCCAACTGTAAACGATCCAAATTCAGTAAAAATATTTGGTTCAGGTATATCAGCCTGGTTACATAAATTTTTTATTTGACTAACAATTTCTTCGGTCATATATTCATAATCATAATTAAAAGCTAACGAATTTTTTATAGGAAATCCACCACCAATATTTAAACTATCTAATTCAGGGCATATTTTCTTTAATTCGATGTAGATGTTTACTGCCTTGTGAAGTTCACTCCAATAATATGACGTATCTTTTATACCTGTATTTATAAAAAAGTGAAGCATTTTAAATTCAAACTTCTTATTATTTTTTATTCTTTGTTTGTAAAACTCAATTATGTCGTTATATCTAAAACCCAAACGTGATGTATAAAACTGAAAACTTGGCTCTTCCTCTGATGCTATTCTTATACCTAATTTTGCTTTTACTTTTACATTTTTTTCATAATAACTTAATTCATTCATATTATCGAGTATGGGTATGGTGTTATGAAAACCGCCATTTATCAACTCACAAATATATTGCATGTACAATGGCTTTTTAAAACCATTGCAAATAATATAATTATCTGTTGTAATTTTTCCATTTTCGTATAATCGTTCTATAATTGGAAAATCGAATGCCGAAGATGTTTCAATATGAATATCATTTTTTAAGGCCTCGTCTAAAACAAATTCAAAATATGAGCTTTTAGTACAATAACAATAATAGTATTCGCCATTGTAATCTGCTTTAGCAAAAGCCACATTAAACATACGCTTAGCACGTTGTATTTGCTCAGATATTTTTGGTAAATAAGATATTTTTAAAGGTGTTCCATATTGTTTTATAATATCCATTAGTGGAATATCATGAAAATGTAATTCTCCATCTATTACATTAAATTCTGGTTGTGGCCATTCGAATGTTTGTTCAATTAAATCAATGTACCTCGTTTTCATTTTTACAATTTAAGTTAAATGAATTAAACATTTTAATTAAATCTAACTAACTTAGTTTAGTTAAATGTTGCAAATCTAATATATTTTTCTTTACGAATTATACTTAATAATTAATTTTTGTTTAATTTTTATATCGTACAAAATTAGCAATTCGTACTATGAATAATGTGAATTCGATATTTTTGAAATATTGCTTAAATTTGCATTATGTATTTTAATCTGATTTCTAATTTTCAACCATCTGGCGACCAACCAGAAGCCATTGACGAGTTAACAAAAGGCATATTAGATGGAAAAAAATTTCAAACTTTATTAGGTGTTACTGGTTCTGGAAAAACTTTTACAATTGCAAATGTTATAAAAAATGTAAATAGACCCGTTCTTGTATTAAGTCACAACAAAACTTTAGCAGCACAATTATATAGCGAGTTTAAAGATTTTTTCCCTAAAAACAAAGTCGAATATTTTGTTTCGTATTATGATTATTACCAACCCGAAGCATATATACCTGCAACTGATACATATATAGAAAAAGATTTATCTATAAATGATGAAATTGAAAAACTTAGATTAAGTACAACATCATCATTATTATCGGGCAGAAACGATATAATTGTTGTTTCATCTGTTAGTTGCATATATGGAATTGGTAATCCAAAAGATTTTTATGAAAATATCATATATATAAAAAAATACGATAAAATTCCAAGAGATATATTATTAAGAAAATTAGTAGATTCGCTATACTCACGATCTGAATCAGATTTTAAAAGAGGTACATTTAGAGTTAAAGGCGAAACTATTGACATTTTTTTAGCATATTCAGAATTAGCTTTAAGGATAATATTCTGGGGAAATACAATTGAAGAAATATACTCTATCGAACCAACAAATAATAAAATTGTTGAAGAGTTTGAAGGTTTTACTATTTATCCGGCAAATATTTTTGTTACATCTAAAACAAGATTACAACAAGTTATTGAAGATATTCAACATGACTTACAATTACAAATAGAGTATTTTAAAGCTAATAATCGTTTAATAGAAGCAAAGAGAATAGAAGAACGAGTTATTTTCGATATAGAAATGATTAAAGAATTGGGTTATTGTTCTGGGATAGAAAATTATTCGCGTTATTTTGACAGGCGTAAATTAGGAGAAAGACCATTTTGTTTATTAGATTATTTCCCAAAAAATTTTATTACAATAATAGATGAAAGTCATGTTACATTACCACAAATAAGAGGAATGCATGGTGGAGACAAAAGCCGCAAAGAAAATTTAGTAGAGTACGGTTTTCGATTACCTGCTGCAAAAGATAATCGTCCTTTACGATACGAAGAGTTTATGTCTTTAATTAATCAAGTAATTTTTGTAAGTGCAACACCTGCCGATGAAGAAATAAATTTATCGGGTAGTACTATTGTAGAACAAGTTGTTAGACCAACAGGCATCCTTGACCCGGAAATAGAAGTTCGTCCAAGTCAATTTCAAATAGACGATTTAATAAATGAAATTAAAAAAAGAACCGAAAAAAAACAAAAAGTACTTGTAACAACTTTAACAAAACGAATGGCAGAAGAATTAACCAAATTTTTATTAAATATTGGCATCAAGTGTAATTACATTCACTCCGATATAGACACAATAAAACGAATAGAAATAATGGACGACTTACGAAAAGATAAATTCGATGTGCTTATAGGAATAAATTTGCTTCGCGAAGGATTAGACTTGCCCGAAGTAAGTTTAGTTGCTATATTAGATGCTGATAAAGAAGGTTTCCTACGTTCGGAGCGTTCGTTAACCCAAACAGCTGGTAGAGCCGCACGTCATATTGAAGGAAAAGTAATTATGTATGCTGATAAAATTACAGAATCGATGCAAAAAACTATAAATGAAACCCAACGAAGACGCGAAAAACAAATTAAATACAATATTGAACATAATATAAAACCTCAACAAATTGTTAAAAACACAAAAGCTATATCGAAAGAGTTAAGACAAACAGAACAACCTGAAGAAAATAATTTAGCAGCCGACCCAGTAATAGAATATATGACAAAAGATCAGCTGAAAAAAGCTATTAACGAAGCTAAACGCAAAATGGAAGAAGCTGCTAAACAGTTAAACTTCATAGAAGCGGCTATCTATCGCAACGAAATGTTTAAACTCCAAAAAAATTATGAAAATAAAGAATAACTATATATTCTATATTTTGAATAATATTACTTAATGAATTTTGATAGTAATCCAAAAACATAAACCTTTTCGGTTGCCCTTGTTATAGAAGTATAAAACCATTTCAATACTTCCATATTAATTTCGGTATAATTGATAAAACTTGCATCTATAAAAACATTCCTCCATTGTCCACCTTGTGCTTTATGTGCAGTTACAGAATAAGCATATTTCACTTGTATAGCATTAAAATATTCATTTTCTCTTACAAGTTTTACTTGTTTCTTTCTGCTTTTAATATCCATATAATCTTCTAAAATATTATTAAACAACTTCTCGTTTTGCTCTTTCGATAATGATGGATATTCAGAATATAAAGTATCGAGTAAAAGCAAACAATCAAGCTCTATATCCGAATAATCAGATAATTTTACAATTGCTTTTAAAAATCGAAAATCGTATAAATTTATTTCCTTCAAAATTTTATGTATGTATATTTTTTCGCCATTAGCAATAAAATTAAAAGGCATTTCTTCTGGTAAAACAGTATAATTGTTTTTAACAACCATCAAATACTCACTGCTAATAACCTCTTCGTCGTATCCTAAAATATTATTTCTAACAAGTCTATTTATTTGCAAAGCTCTTTTATTGGAATATGTTAAAATAATTGTTTCGTCTAATCCTACGTTACTGTATGATGATAAAATTGTTTCAATCAAATCATTTGAATTTATGTATTCAAAATCGTTTGAAGAGAATGTAAAAGTAGGTAATTCATTTATTAGCCCAGTAATATTATTCCGCAATTTTGTTGCATTAATTAAAATTTTCGATTCGCTATCTTGTCTGACTACTTCGGTAAATGTAGTATAAGAAATATTAAAATTCAGTAGTTCGTAAGTTTTTGGATCAAGTGCTGGGTGAGTATTCGAGCCAACTGGTGGCAACTGAGCTGTATCGCCTAATAATACTAATTTATTTGAATTGTGCAAAAAAACATATTCTAACAAGTCGTCTAATAATCGTCCACTACCAAAAATGCTTGCTTCCGATTGTTCATTAGAAATTAGCGATGCTTCGTCAACAAAAAAAATAGTATTTTTTAAATACTGATAATTCAAAACAAAACGGAATTCTGTAGCAGACTTTTGTTTATATATAAATTTGTGAATAGTATATGAATTACTTTGACAGTAGTTCGATAAAACTTTTGCAGCTCTTCCGGTTGGAGCTAACAATACATAAGAATACTTAAATTCGTTTAAAGTATTAACTATTGCTTTTATAAAAGTAGTTTTACCTGTTCCTGCATATCCGTTTATTATAAAAATCTGCTTAGAATTGTCGAAAATAAAGTCGGCGAAAAGATTCGATGCAAATTTTTGTTCATTAGTTGGCTCATTACCAAATTTTTGATGTACTTTATTCAAAAAAAATTTATTTAGCATAAAATTTTTTTCAATAATAAATATCTTGTAAAAAAATAAACTAATTTTGTAGCAAATCTAAACATTTTTTAGCATGGTTAATAAACATCTAATTATCAAAGGAGTTTTAATTATTGGTATTATTGTTTTTGCGTATTTGATTATAAATAGTGTTTCAAAACCTATAAAATTTCAACAAGAACGCGATAAAAGATATGCCAAAATTATTGAATCACTAAAAAACATTCGTACGGCTCAACTTGCTTATTTCGATAAATATGGCAGTTATTCAGCAAATTTTGATAGTTTAATTCACTTCATTAAAAATGATTCGATGCCAATAGTTAAAGCAATAGGAACAGTTCCAGATACTCTGACGGAAGAAGAAGCAGTAAAACTAAAAATAGTTTACAGAGATACTATTTACATACCTATTAAAGATACACTTTTTCAAAAAAATTTTATTGCCGATTCATTAAAATATATTCCTTACGGCAAGGGAATCATTTTCGATTTGCAAGCTGGTGAAATAGTTACTGGTTCAAAGGTTAAAGTTAAAGTTTTTGAAGTGAAAGACCCCAAACCATTTGACCCTACCTTTCAACTAAAGATAGGCAGTCTTACAGAAGCATCTACTGCTGGAAATTGGGAATAAACTATGTCAAACAAAACAGTATTATTGTCTGATGAAACATTTCATCAGACTTTTTTATCTTCGTATAAGGCTATCGTATTAGTTAATCCTTATCAATTTACATGCTGTTTTATAGATTCGATTAGAAAAAAATTTATTTATTTTTATAATAAAAACTCTGAAATACCTTTTCAACAAAATGAAATAGAAAATTTATTGAATCAAAATTTTTTGAATAACGAAGAACTAGAAAAACACATTTTATTTGCTACATCATACATACATTGTATTCCTTCAACTTTCGAACCACTAGACAATTTACCACATTTCGAAATTATGTTTACAAAAGACAATTTAAAAAAACTACTTAACAAAAGTTTGTGGAATATTAGTATAAATTATGGCGTAGAAAACAAAATTTTCGAAATATTAACTAAATTATCTTATACAAAATTTTATCCACATATTCATTCATTAATATTGCAAACAAAATATCACCAACAAAAAATTAA
>JBBIKO010000045.1:0-2677 GCA_037445415.1 Bacteroidota bacterium | reverse complement strand
ACTACATTTGTTTAAGGATTATTTTGAGGTGATATGCATGAAAGAACAACAACCATACCTTATAAATACATATAATTACCAAAATTCAGAAGATATTATGTATTTTGTTCAATACATTATTCAAACCATTCAATTAAAAACTAGTGAAGTATTACTTCTATTCTCTGGGAGAGTTGAAAAACAAGACGAAATCTTTAATTTATGCAAAAACTTCAAATTAAATTATCAACTAACTAATTTTAACCATCAATACATTTACAGCTATCGTTTTAACGAACTAAAACCTTATCAATTTTCATCAGTTTTCTTTTTACCTCATGAGAATTATTAGTGGTAAATACAAAGGAAGACGAATTTCTTTACCTTCTGGCTTTAAAGCTCGTCCTACAACCGATTTCGCCAAAAAAGGACTCTTCGACGTACTTGAACATCGTATAGATTGGGAAAACTTGAATGTTCTAGATTTATTTTGTGGTACAGGATATATAAGTTATGAATTTGCATCGCGTGGTGCAAACAATATTGTTGCAATTGACATAGAACCAATACACACAAAATTTATAATAAATGTAGCCACTACGCTTAAAATGCCAATACAAACATATACCGCAAATGTTTTTAAGTTTTTATCTAAACCACATTCATATAAATTTGATGTTATTTTTTGCGACCCTCCTTACAACTTAAAAAATATTGAACTTCTCCCCTTACTAATTTTCAACAATAACTTCTTAACAGAAGATGGACTTTTAATAATTGAGCACGATATAAAAGTCTCATTCAAGCAACATCTTCACTTCATTCACGAACGGAACTACAGTAAAGTACATTTTAGTTTTTTTTCAAAAAATGCGGAAAAATATTTTTTCAAATAAAAAATTTTAATTAAATTTGCGACGCAAAATCTAAATGGTGCGGTAGTTCAGTTGGTTAGAATGCCGGCCTGTCACGCCGGAGGTCGCGGGTTCGAGTCCCGTCCGCACCGCTTATAGCTGTCCAGAGTTGGTTATTTTTTGCAAATTTAATGTACTTTGTGTACTCTCGAATTGAGGAGTGTGCTTTATTTATATTAGCTTGTGAATAAATTTATTTTATGTTATTTTGCTTAAAGACTTATATTAGTAAAATTTTTTAATAAATATTTCTATGCTTATCAGAAAAGCAGATAAACAAAAAGATTATGATCAAACTTGGGAAATATTCAAAAGTATTATTTCTACAGGCGATACGTATGTTTATGAACCTGATACACCAAAAGAAAAGTTATTAAAATATTGGTTTGCAGATGACACAATTACCTTTGTAATTGAAGACAAATCTGAAATATTGGGTACATACATAATCAAGCCAAATCAAATTGATTTAGGAAATCATGTTGCAAATTGTAGCTACATGGTAAGCCCAAAACACCAAGGCAAAGGTATAGGAAAGTTGTTGTGTAAACATTCAATAGACTTTGCTAAAGAAAAAGGATTTATTAGTATTATTTTTAACATGGTTGTTAGTACAAATGTAAATGCTATAAAGTTGTGGCAAAAATTCGGATTCAAAATAATAGGCACTATTCCAAAAGCTTTTCGACTCAAAAACTTTGGTTTAGTTGATGCATACATTATGTATAAAGATTTGAGTGAAACAAATTTTATATAGTTAAACTACTTTTTATAAAATCAAAATTATATGTTCAACAAGTTATTGCTTTTAATTTTATCACACCGTTGAATTAAATTATAAAAAAATGTTGTTTTTGTTTTATATATCAAGTATTTATTTATGTAATAACCCGAAATATTCATTCATTTCAAAAAAACTTATTTTTTTAAATCGCCGTTTAGAAAAAATTATTCTTTTAAATTATTTTATTTCAAATACCTATAATTTTTAATTATAAGCTCTAAAATCATAAATTTAATTAACAGAAATTTGTTTAATAAATGAATGCTCATTTGTTGTTATCTTAACAAAATATATTCCATTAGAATTAAAATCATGCTTACAAATTGAATAGTTATGTTGTCCTGCTTGCAAATGTTTATTTTCCAATACAGAAATTAATTTTCCTAAAACATCAAATAATTCAATTTTTGTATAACTGTCGTACGTTAAATTAAATGTAATAGTAGAAGTATTAGTTATAGGATTAGGGTAAACTTTCAAATCAATTAAATCGCTTGTATATTCTTTCATGCTTAAATAAGTTCCATTATCAATGTTAATATCGTCAATATAAATATTATTTCCACCATTTGATAGAAACTCAAATTTGAATTGAAAATTAGTTTTTTGTTGAGTTAAATATATATGAATGTTTATTGAGTCCGATTTCCAATCGCTTATTGATGGTTTAAAACTATTTTGCAGTGGAGCATTTGTTGTTTGAAGATCTTCATTTTGCTTAGTCCATTTTACAAGCCAGGTTCTACCGCATGTTGTCGATACATATAATTTTAGTTTATCGTACGCAGTATCATTTTGAGTTAACCCAAAAGAACCTTGAATAACTTTTCCAGCATAAGAATATTTAAACTTTAATTTAAGTGCTACTGTTGGTGATAACGAAGTTAAGTTAATTGGCGGACTGATGATAGCATCTATGCTATTTGGTTGATTACCCGAAAAATTAAGTACTCTTGCCGATTTTATACCAGTTGCTGCTGAAGTATCAGTAATCTGCCAA
>JBBIKO010000044.1:0-10829 GCA_037445415.1 Bacteroidota bacterium | reverse complement strand
ATAATTTCGCTTTATATTTCTACCTCGACAGACACAACCAAAATAGATGTTACAATAAAAATAAATCAAGACGACATTAGCCGTATCATTTTATCTTTAAATCGTTTCAATTATGTTATTAAACATACATTTCTTAATGCGTCAGACTTAAACGAGTTTTACCAAGATAGATTAGACTCTTTTTTTCGTTACTTAAACACATAAATGAAGATATTTACTAACATTATATTAATTTTTTTCAACTTTTCAGTTTATTCGCAATATATAATTGTTAAAAATTTTACTTTTGAAGGAAATAAAAAAACAAAACCGTTTATTATAGAACGAGAATTAACATTTAAAAGAGGCGATACTATATGGCTACCTTACTTAAAAGAAAATTTAGAAAAATCGGAACAAAATTTATTGAAAACATCACTATTTAATTTTGCCGAAATAGATACAATTAATTCCAGTTTAAAATACACAGACATAAACATTTCGGTTGTAGAAAGATGGTACTTGTGGCCTATTCCTATTTTTGAGCAAGCATCTAGAAACATTAATACCTGGATATACGAAAAAGACTATAATAAAGTGAATTATGGTTTTTTTATTGCTCAAGCAAATTTTAGAGGACGCAACGAATTATTAAGAGCCATTGCACGAGTTGGTTACAGAGAGCAGTATGGGTTTGCATATACAATTCCTCATTTATTCAGAAGTAATACCACAGGACTAGAATTAAAAGCATTATATTACCGCCAAAAACAAATTGCATATAAAAACGAAAATAATAAACCTGTTTATTTACATAGCAATAGCTATCTTTATACAAATAGTGATATAACTGTTGAACTATTTTACAGACCCAAACTGTATGCAATTCATAGCTTTGAATTATCGCATTCATACCAAAAAATTAACGATATTTTATACAAATTTAATCCACACTTCTTATACGATACTTTAAAAAATATAGATTTTATTAGTTTTAGTTATTACTATCGTTACGATAAAACTAATTCTGTAGCATATCCCACATCAGGATATTTTTATGATAATACTTTTTCGTATAACATTTCATTTTCAAAAAAAATACTAATTCCCGAAGTAAGCATAAAAGGAGCTTATTTTTATTCACCATGCAAAAGAATTTTTAACTCACATTTAGTTGCAATAAATTATGCATATTTTAAAGATCAAAGCTATGTTATGAATAAAGCATTCGGATATCGAACTTCCATAAGGGGTTATGAACTTTATTTAATTGATTGTCAAGGATATTTCATAACACAAAATAGTATTAAATATATGTTAGTTAAACCCAAAATAAAAAATATTTATAAACTTAAAAACGAACGTTTTGCCAAATTACATTATTCTTTTTACTTATCGCTAAATTCAGATGCAGGATACGTTTTTAATTACTGGAAAACACCACTTTCAAATAAATGGATTTATGGTTATGGATTGGGTATTGATTTTGTAACATATTATGATATTACATTACGTACAGAGTTTTCTATAAACCATTTAAATAAAACAGGAATTTATTTTCATTTTTCTTCTTATATCAAATAAATTGTTTATTATGAAACAAATAGGAATTTATACAAACAAGTTATTTAGCGAATACCCAGAAGAATTATTTTTACTAATTCAATTATTATCTTCTAATAACAAAATAATTTATATAAACGATAATATATACAATAATTTAATGTCAAAAAAAGAAATATTCCCTTTTAAAGAAAATATAATTCCGTACAAAAACTTAAATAAAATAAAAAACAATATAGACTTACTTATTTCAATTGGAGGAGATGGAACATTTTTAGAAGGTATTCACTATATATATGAAAATCAGATACCTGTATTAGGCATAAATAGCGGGCGCCTTGGTTTTCTTGCTAACATAAATATTACTGAAACAGAAAAGGCAATTAAAAAGATATTACAAGGTAAATATGAAATCGAAACAAGAACAATGATTGAACTTTCTGGAGAACATATATTCGATAATGATAATATTGCTTTAAACGAATTCACAATACATAAACTAGATACATCTTCAATGATTTCAATAGAGTTACACATCAACAAACAACATGTTAATACTTATCTTGCCGATGGTTTAATTGTTTCAACACCAACTGGAAGTACAGCATACTCACTATCAGCTGGCGGACCAATTGTTCATCCATCATCAAAAAGTCTAATTATAACACCAATTGCTGTTCATAATCTTAATGTTAGACCACTAATAATTCCCGATAATTTTATTGTTAGCCTAAAAGTTACAGGCAGAAGTGAACATTGTATGATTTCTTTAGATTATCGTTCAAAAGCAGTGCCAATAAACTCATATTTTACAATAACAAAATATAAAAAATGTTTACATCTGTTAAACATTCACCCTTTTAACTATTTTAGTACACTTAAAAATAAACTTCTTTGGGGAGCAGATAAACGAAATTAACTTTTATTTTTTTTCACAATATCTTTTGTAATAAAATATATAATACATATTTTTGAAGTTTAATTTTAAATATAACTTCTTATATTATGCCGAGAATATTTAAAATATTACTTTTATTTATCTTAATACCTTTTTTAATTGAAGCCCAAACTTCTTCAAGGTGGAAAAGAATGCGATACGAACTTTTTTTTGGCTTAGGAACTACTAATTTTCTTGGCGAACTTGGAGGAGCTGATAGAGAAGGGACAAATTTTGTAAGAGATCTTGAAATTTCTATGACTCGTCCTGCCACATATATAGGTTTAAGGTATCGCATAGCAGAAACTTTTTCTACAAAATTAATGTTCTCGTACGGAATTCTAAGAGGAGATGATAAGTTGACAAACGAAAAGTTTCGAAACTATAGAAATCTTGCATTTCGCTCACCAATTATCGAATTATCCAATCAATTCGAATATTCAATAATTAGAGAAAAGCAAGGGCATCGCTACAATCTCAGACGTGTTAGAGGACTTAAAGGCTTTAGAACAAATACATACTTTTTTGTTGGTTTTGGAGTTTTTTATTTCAATCCAAAAAACAAATACCAGGGAAAATGGTATGCATTACAACCACTTGGAACAGAAGGACAAGGACTAGTTCCAACACGAAAAAAATATTCTAGAATAAATATGGCTATTCCTTACGGAATTGGTTTTAAATATGGATTAAACCGAAGAACAAACATTGGCATTGAATTTGGAGCACGTAAAACATTCACCGATTATATTGACGACGTGAGTACAACATATTTCGATAATCAGATGATTAGAGAAGCTCGGGGCGACATTGCAGCATACTTAGCCGACCCATCTGATAAAACTCATCCCAATTGGACTGTTGCCTACGAACAAAGAGGAGATGCAAAAGATAAAGATTCTTATTTGTTCCTAATAATTAACCTTACTTACAAACTTTACACAACAAGAGGAGGATTGCCAAAATTTAGATAGATGAAACTTTCTTTAAAAATATTATTAGCACTATCACTTATAACAAATTTTTTATATTCTCAAAGATGGAAACGAACACGTTACGAAGTAAATATAAACGTAGGACCAACACTATTTTTTGGCGAACTTGGCGGAGCTAATAAACCAGGGACACATGTCTTAGGCGATATTGATTTAAGAACTACTCGTTATAATGTATCTTTAGGTGCAAGATATAAAATTAGAGAAAAATTTGCTATAAAGTTAAATTTAGTCTACGGACGATTGCATGGAAGCGACGCATACACAAAATACTTACCACGAAGGCAAAGAAATGTTAGCTTCTATAGCGGCTTTTTCGAACCTTCACTGTTTGCAGAATATTCCATACTAAAAGAAAGACTAGGAGTTAGATATACTGTTCAAAATCTAAGAAGATTCAAACTTAAATATGTTAATACATATGTTTTTGCAGGTGTAGGTGGAATTTATTTTAATCCACATACTAAAAACAAAGATTTTAAAACAAATAAAAACGAAAACTTTAGTAAATTTAACGCTGTTTTCCCTATAGGCTTTGGTTTTCGTTATGGATTTAACAGAAGAACAACTATTGGAATAGAATTTGGTCAACGTTTTACATCTACAGATTATTTAGATGGCTACTCCGACATTTATTCCAAAGCTCGAGATTCTTATACAACTATATTCTTTATTTTTACATATAAATTAAGAACAGCAAGAAGCGGATTACCAAAATTCTAATGAAAAAAATATTAAAACATATTGTTGTACAATTGCTTTGTTTATTTTTATACTTTAGTTCTTTTTCACAAAATAAATTAGAACGCAATTTAGAATTTGGCATATTTGGAGGATTAAGCTATTATCAAGGAGATATTAACCATTCTAGATTGTTTTATAGCCCAAAACCATCAATTGGTGGATTTTTAAGATATGCCTTTCATACTCGGTGGGCTATAAGAGCAGGATTTTTTTCAGGAACTATCAAAGGGAATGATTTACATTTTAATAACCTATACCAAAAAACTAGAAATGCTAATTTTTCAACTCCATTTGTTGAAGTTACCGGACAAATTGAATTAAACTTTTTACCTTACAAAATTGGAGATAAAAAGAAAAACTTGACACCTTATTTGTTTATTGGTGGAACTTTTTTAGTCGCTTCCTATGCCGATTATGTTTACCAGCCAGCCATACCATTTGGAGTCGGTATCAAAAAAAATTTTTCTAACCGTTTAAGCATAGGTGTAGAATGGGCGAACAGAAAAACTTTTACAGATGGTTTAGACAATTTATCATGGTACAAAAATCTTCCTATTACTACAATAGAAAATAATAATTTGCTTCCAAAACAAAAAGCATATTTTCATCAAAAAGATTACTATGCTTTTTTCGGAGTTTTTTTTACATATAAGTTAAGATTTTTTGAGGAGGTTTGCCATGCATGGGAATGATTTTTTTAACAAAATTGATAAAAACAGACTACCTCAACATGTAGCTGTCATTATGGATGGCAATGGACGTTGGGCAAAAAATCAAGGACTTTCAAGAATACAAGGACACAAAAAAGGTACCAAAGCTGTTAGACAAACTACCGAAGCTTGTGCTGAATTAGGAATACCATTTCTAACTCTTTATGCTTTTTCTACAGAAAATTGGAAAAGACCTGTTGAAGAAGTTAACGCATTATTGAAACTTTTAGTTGATACTATGGAAAATGAACTACCAACATTACAAAAAAATAATATAAAATTAAATACTATTGGAAACACAAAACAATTACCCAATCATATATATCAAAAACTTTTAAAAACAATTAAGTTAACTTCCAAAAATACTCATCTTACACTTACTATAGCTCTTAGCTATAGTTCTCACTGGGAAATAACAGAAATGGTAAAAAGAATTGCATATAAAGTTAAACATGGTAATTTAAATCCTGACGAAATAAACACAAAAGTCATTGAACAATATTTAGATACATATCCTTTACCCTTCCCAGACTTGCTTATCCGCACAAGCAACGAATACAGAATAAGCAATTTTTTACTTTATCAAATTGCTTATACAGAATTATACTATACACCTGTATTATGGCCCGATTTTAGTAAAAACGACTTTTACAATGCAATTATTGACTATCAAAACAGAGAAAGAAGATTTGGAAAAATTTCTGACCAATTAAAAAATAAAATTCAATGAAAAAGTGGTATATAACAATTTCTATCATTTTTATTACACATTTTACATTTTCTCAAACAGAAAACATTATTTATTCAGATTATGAACTTCCTAAGAAATATGAATTAGCCGGAGTACAATTTGTTGGAATACAATATTTAGATGAATCTGTTCTTCTCAACATTGCAGGACTTCAAATAGGCGACTCTATTAATATTCCTGGCGAAACAATTACCCAAGCAATACAAAAATTATGGGGTCAGGGTCTTTTCTCTGAAATTTCTGTTGTTCTTAATAAAACTATTGGTAACACTGCCTTCATTACATTTGAACTAAAAGAAAGACCTCGACTTAGTAAATTTTCTTTTACTGGATTAAAAAAAGGAGAAGCCGACGACATAAGAGAAAAAATTAGACTAATTAGAGGAAATCAAGTTACAGAAAATATTCTAGAAACAACAAAATATATAATAAAAAAACATTTTTACGAAAAAGGATTTTATAACTGCAAAGTTGATGTACAACAACAATACGATTCTTCATTAGCAAATCATGTAATTCTAACTTTTAATGTAACAAAAGGTAACAAATTTAAAATTAGCGATATCCATTTTATAGGAGAAAACATCCATAATAATTATAAACTATATGATTTCTCTAAATCAAATGATAAATTTCTTTTCATTTTTAAAGAGTCGCCTTACATCAATCTTCGTAAAGCCATGAAAGAAACTAAAGTTAAAAAATGGAATAGAATTTTTAAAACATCACGTATATTTGAAGATAAATATGCCGAAGACAAACAAAAAGTAATTGAAAAGCTCAACTCATACGGATTTCGCGATGCAAGAATTATAAAAGATACTACCTTCATTACAAGCGATAAAACTGTTGGTATTAAAATATGGTTAGAACCGGGAAATAAATTTTATTTTAGAAATATCCGATGGGTTGGAAATTCAATGTATAATACCGATACATTAAACTTTTTTCTTGGTATAAAAAAAGGCGAAGTTTATAATCAAAAACTACTCGAAAATAGACTTTTCAATGAACCCAACAGTGTATATTCTTTATACCAAGATAATGGTTATTTATTTTCGAATATCGTACCAGTAGAAACACAAATATATGGAGATTCAATAGATATTGAGATACGAATATTTGAAGGCAAACAAGCTACTATCAACAATATTAAAATAACAGGCAATACTAAAACCAACGAACATGTTATTCGTCGCGAAATATATACCAGACCAGGTCAATTATATAGTAGAGCAGACATTATGAGAACCATGAGAGAATTAGCCGCACTAAACTATTTCGACCCAGAAAAAATGGATGTTAAACCTTATCCTAACCCTGCCGAAGGCACAGTTGATTTAGAATATATTGTAGAAGAAAAGCCATCAGACCAAATAGAACTATCAGGAGGATGGGGTGGACGTATGGTTGTAGGCACACTAGGTGTTGCATTTAATAATTTTAGTGCTCGCAACTTTTTTAATAAAAAAGCATGGGCACCATTACCATCAGGCGATGGGCAACGTTTAACATTAAGAGCACAAACTAATGGAATTTACTATCAAGCATATACTGCATCTTTTATAGAACCTTGGTTAGGCGGTAGAAAACCAAACTCATTACAATTATCTACATACTACACAGTACAATCAAACGGCATTTCGAAAAAAGACGATAACCACCAATCAATGAATATTTTAGGAATTTCAACAGGAATAGGACGAAGATTAAAAGTCCCTGACGATTATTTTACCTTATACAATGAAATAAGTTATCAAAATTATATCTTAAATAATTACAAATACGGATATCTTTTTTCGTTTTCAGATGGAAATAGTAATAATTTTAGTTTTCGCACAATTTTCGGAAGAAGTTCAATAGATCAACCAATTTATCCACGAAGAGGTTCAGATATTTCTATTAGCTTACAACTTACTCCTCCGTATTCTTTATTAAGCAAAAAAGATTATAGCAAACTTACTGATAAAGAAAAATATAAATGGATAGAATACCATAAATGGTCATTTCGCTCTTCGTTTATAACAAGATTGGCAGGAGATTTGATACTCAATACAAAATTTGAATTTGGATATTTAGCAATGTACAATAAAGATTACGGTTTCTCTCCTTTCGAAGGATTTAATATGGGAGGCGATGGGCTAATCACCTACAATCTTTATGGAAAAGAAACTATTGCTCTTCGCGGGTACGGAAATGGTTCTCTTACTCCGTTAAAAGGGGGGAATATATTCAATAAATATAGTTTCGAAATAAGATACCCATTATCTCTCAATCCTAATGCTACCTTTTATGTTTTAGCATTTACCGAAGGAGGTAATTGTTTTACTCAATTTGATGAATTTAAGCCATTTAAGCTTAAACGGTCTGCTGGATTTGGAATTCGAATATTCCTTCCAATGTTTGGCCGACTTGGTGTTGATTGGGGCTATGGCTTTGATGAACCAGTTATACCTGGTGAAAATAAAAGTCAATTCCACTTCATAATAGGACAGAATTTTTAACTATAAAAATTTAAAACTATGAGAAAGAATATTTTACTTAGTCTAATTGTTAGTTTAATAGCTGTAATAACTACTGCTCAACAAAAAATTGGTTATGTTGACACAGATTACATTTTAAAAAACATTCCTGCTTATCAAGCGGCACAAGCTCAGCTCGATAAAATTTCTGCCGACTGGCAAAAAGAAATTGAAAACATTTATGCAACTGTTGATAAAATGTACCGAGACTTTCAAGCAGAAAAAGTATTGCTAACCGAAGAAATGAAAACAAAAAGAGAAAATGAAATTATTGCCAAAGAAAAAGATGCAAAAGACCTTCAAAGAAAATATTTTGGTAAAGACGGCGAACTGTTTAAAAAAAGAAATGAACTAATAAAACCCATACAAGACGAAATTTTTAACGCAATTAAAGAAATTGCAGTTCAAGGAAATTTTTCAATCATTATAGATGTAGCAAATAACTCAAACATACTTTACACCGACCCAAAGCTCGACAGAAGTGATGAAGTATTAAAAAAATTGGGATATAAAAATTAAATAATTATTTTTGCAAACAAAATTTTGATGTATATGAAAAAAGTATTTTTAATTTCAGTAATGACTTTATTTGTCGGATATGGTTTTTCACAACAAAAATTAAAATTAGGTCATTTAAATTCTAATAATTTATTAGAAGCTATGCCAGAAAGATCAACTGCACAAAAAACGTTACAAGACTTTTCTAAACAACTGGAAGATCAATTAGTATCTATGCAAGAAGAGCTCGAAAAAAAATATAACGAATTTTTAGAAAAAAAAGACAGCATGACAGAACTAATTAGAAAAAATAAAGAAGAAGAACTTATGAGCTTGCAACAACGAATTCAAACATTTCAAACAAATGCTCAGCAAGAACTTCAAAAAAAAGAGCAAGAACTTATAATGCCGATTGTTGATAAAGCAAAAAAAGCAATTGAAGATGTAGCAAAAGAAAATGCCTACACATATATATTTGACACAGGAAGTGGAGCAATATTATATTTTCCTAAAGATGCTGATGATATATTACCATTAGTAAAGAAAAAATTAGGCATAACCAATTAAAATTTATTTTTAGAATATTTGAATTTATTTTTTTGTATCTTTGCATTCAGAAAATTAAATGGTACCCTAGCTCAGTTGGTAGAGCAACGGACTGAAAATCCGTAGGTCGTTGGTTCAATTCCAACGGGTACCACAACCCCCGTAAATCGGGGCTTTTTTATTAACTAAATTAAAAATGTTATGCCAGTAAAAATTAGATTAGCAAGACATGGAAAGAAAAAACGTCCGTTTTATCATATTGTTATAGCGGACAGCAGGGCGCCACGAGATGGCAAGTTCATCGAAAAAATTGGCACCTACAATCCTATTACAAATCCTGCAACAATCGATATTGATTTCGACAAAGCACTCGATTGGTTTAATAAAGGAGCAATTCCTACTGAAACATGCAGAGCAATATTAAGTTATACAGGTGTTTTATACATGAAACATCTGCTCGACGGTGTAAAAAAGGGAGCTTTTGATGAAACCACAGCAAAAGCCAAATTTGAAGAATGGAAACAAGCTAAACTCAGAAAAATTGAAGAAAAGAAAAATAGAATAAAAAAAGAACAAAACGAAGAAAAAAGAAAATCTTTTGAAGCTGAAGTGCAAATTAGAGCAAAACGTGAAAAAGAAATAGCCGAAAAAAAAGCAATAGAATTAGAAAAGCTAAGTGAAAATTCAAATAATCAAAGCGAAAACTCCGAACAAGAAAATGCATAGCTCATGTATTGCTTTAAATGCAAAAAAATTGGCTATGTAAAAAAAACTCATGGAATTAACGGAGAGATTATTGTTGAATTAGATTTCGAAATACAAAAAAAGTTTAATTTAAATAATTGGGTTTTCGTTGAATTAGATGGAGCAACAATACCTTTTTTGGTAGAATATTACAAAATTTTAGATAACAAAACTTTTATTATTAAACTTAAACAGTTAAATTCAATAGAAGAATCTAAACGTTTTTCGTTATGTAATTTTTTAGTTAGTTCCGAAATACCCTGGATTTTAAAAATAGAACAAAATATAATTGGCTATAAACTTTTTGATAAAAATAACATTTATATAGGAATTATTAACGAATACATACCCATCCAAAATAATCCAATTGCTCAAGTAATATATAACAACCAAAAGGTATTAGTTCCTATTAACAAAAAACTCATAATTAAAAAAGACGATTTTCAAAAAGTCATTTATTTAAACATTCTAAAGGATGAACTTATCAATTGTTGAACAAAAAAAGAAAATCAGAAAAGATGTAAATAATATCAAAAAATCTTTTACTTCCGTTGAATTAAAAGAAAAATCAAAAAATATTTTTAATCTAATCAACTCAATATCAGAAATAAAAAGTGCAAAATACATTTTATCATACTGGTCCTTAGATGATGAAGTTTTCACACACAAATGGAATTGTGAACAAATTGCATCAGGGAAAAAATTGCTATTACCATCTATAAAAAACAATGAACTTGAAATACGTTATTTTGAAAGAGAAGATAAATTAATATCTGTCGAACCATTTGGCATAAAAGAATCAACAAGTAAAATTTTTGAAGAATTATCAAATATTGACAT
>JBBIKO010000043.1:0-10854 GCA_037445415.1 Bacteroidota bacterium | reverse complement strand
AGTTCAATTTCGTCCTTTGGAGCAGCAATTGTAACATTAGGAATACATCTAAAATATGCAATATCGAATACTCCTTGATGTGTAGCTCCGTCTTGTCCTACTAATCCGCTTCTATCTAAACAAAAAACAACAGGTAAGTCTTGTAATGCAACATCGTGAATAACCTGATCGTATGCTCTTTGCATAAAACTTGAATAAATGTTGCAAAAAGGCTTCATCCCAGCAATAGCTAATCCTGCGGAAAAAGTAACTGCATGCTGTTCGGCAATTCCAACATCAAATGTGCGTTTGGGAAAATGTTGTTGGAAAATATGCATCGAGCAACCTGTAAGCATAGCTGGCGTTATACCAACAATTTTATCATTTTGTTTTGCTAATTCTACAAGAGTGTATCCGAAAATATCTTGATAATTAAGTGATTGTTTTTTTTCATTGTTATCTACAATTAGTTGACCTGTTTCTTTATCAAAAAATCCTGGTGCATGAAAAGTAACCTGATCTTCTTCGGCTTGTTTAAATCCTTTTCCTTTTTTTGTTTGTATGTGCAATAATTTTGGACCGGGTATGTTTTTTAAGTCATCTAGAATTTTAATTAAGTGTAGTATATCGTGTCCATCAACAGGTCCAAAATATCTGAAGCCGAATGATTCGAAAAGATTACTATGTCGAAGAACAATACTTTTTATAGCATTATCTATTTTTTGTACTAGTTTTTGTGCTCCTTCAACACGTCCCAAGAGTCGCCAAACATCGTTTTTAACTTTATTATAAGTTTTAGAAGTTGCTATATCGAGTAAATATTCACTTATAGCACCTACATTAGGACTTATAGACATTCTGTTGTCGTTGAGAATAACAGTAAGATTTAGTTTAGAAGCGCCAGCGTTATTTAGTGCTTCGAATGCCATTCCGGCAGTCATACTTCCATCGCCAATTACAGTAACAATCTGACGGTTGGTATTTTTTTGAAGTTTATCGGCAACAGCCATTCCCAATGCTACAGAAATAGAAGTAGATGAGTGTCCAACTCCAAATGCATCGTAAACACTTTCTTTGGGTGTAGGGAATCCGCTAATTCCGCATTTTTTTCTATTGGTATGAAATAGATATCTTCTGCCTGTTATTATTTTATGAGCATATGCTTGATGTCCTACATCCCATATGATTTTATCGTAAGGTGCGTTGTAAACATAGTGTAATGCTATTGTTAATTCTATAACACCTAAATTAGCTCCTAAATGACCCGGATTACAAGAAACTGCTTCTATAATAAATTGTCTTAATTCATTTGCCAATTGAAGTAATTCCTGGTAGTCGAGCTTTTTTAAATCATCTGGCGAATTAATTTGAGATAATATATTATAATTTGAGTTGTTCATCAAAGAATGCAAAAGTATATAATTTTGAACTATTGTTTCTTTAAGTTAAATAATAAAATAAGGCATAAATAATGTTTAAAAAAAATTAATTTGTGGGCGAAGCTGGATTCGAACCAGCGACCCCTTGCTTGTCGAGCAAGTGCTCTAAACCTACTGAGCTATTCGCCCTTGAAATGCAAAAATAATAAGAATTTTAGTAAAACATATATTTTTATTTGAATACCTCATAATTTACTAAATATCCATTATCGTTTGCAGTAATAAGATAGTACGTTTTAATAGGTTTATGTAAATGTGTTATACTAAAAGGCGAAATTCCATTTAAAGGAAATCCATTTGGCATTTTTCCTTCGCGATCAATTAGATAAAGCTTGTTTTTGCAAACAAAACCTATTTTATGCTTAGACATTGGGAATTCGTAATACACGGGTTTGTATTTCGGTAAGCAAGGCATTTTGTAACTAAGCATTAATTTTTTATTTCGCATATAAATAGTAAGTTTTTCTTCATCTATAAAAATATATTCAGACAAACCGTCGCCGTTTATATCGTTATAAAGAAAGTAATATTCAGAATTTTTTTCATCTAATTTTAATGTAGTTATATTTCCGTTTAAATCAATAAAGTTTATGTTTCCATAAATATCGTTTATTAAAAAACGGGCATCAGTTTCCTTGTTTTTAGGTTCAAAATATAATATGGCTTTTCTGCTAATAGGTATATTTTTTTTAATTGTAAAAACTTGTTTGCCTTGCCTGTCAACAAAGTATAAATTTAGTGTATCGGCAAAATAGAAGTAATCTTTTTTATTATAATTAACATATTGTATTGGTTGATATATAAAATGATTGGTTTTATTGAATATCCACTTTTTATCAAGGGAGCCATTTAAAGTATAGCAATAAACATTTTTATCAGTACAAGCAATCATTAGTCGAATGTCGTTTTTATTGTTTAAATTGGCAATGTTTACACCATTAGTAGAAGGCGACTTTAATTTTACTGGGAAAGGATGTACTGTTTCGCCATTACGATCAACAATATATATATAGTTTTTAGTACTAAAAAGATATTGTAATTTTTTATTATTAAACATATCTATTTGATAAACATCACTTTTAATTTGCTCAGGAATGTGATTCTTCCATAATATTCTGCCCGAAGAATTTATTAAATAAATATTGTTAAAGTTATCTTGAACAAAAATTTCTTTTTCTTGTGAGTTGTGATTTATTACAAAAACAGGTTTCATGCTAATAATTGTATCTAATTTACTTTCCCATACAGCTTGTGTAGTTTCTTTTATTTCAGGAGTATAACGCAAAATTACGCTTGTATAAAGCAAATTATTATTATTTATTAGCTGTAATGTAATTGCATCTAATTGTCTCAAAATGTCGAAATAATCATTTGTATAGTTGTATAATTTATTATTTAAAATTTTTTGAAAAAAATTTTTAGAATAAGCAATATCAAAATAAAATAGTAAGTTTGCTTGTGGGTCTATCATCTCTGTATAAACTTTATAATTTTTATCGTTTTGTAATGTTTTTTTTAGAATATAAGAATAATGAAATCGTCTTAGTGCTTCTTTTGTAGAAGAAAAAACTATATAATTTTCGACAAATGTGAAATATTTTGATTTAAAAGCAGAAAAAGTTTTACCAAATAATAATTCCGAGATGTTATGAATAGGGAATATGAAAGCTTCAGTAAAATATTCTGCATCGATTTTAATGTTAATCTTAAAATTATCTTTATTTGCTTTCTTTTTTTGTGCATATCGAGATAAAGAACTATCTAAAAGTTCTTTTGCAGTTGATTGATTATTTGTTTTAATAACCCAGAAATAATCATCTTCATTACTTACATGACTTTTTTCTTTGTTTTGAGCTACAACAAAAGCACTTTCATTATATATAATTTTTTCAAAAAGTTTTTTATAATCAATACCATAATTTTTAACTATCGATTGGTATTCGTTCAAATGTTTTGTTAATAAACCATATGATTCTAAATGTTTTTCGTAATCATCACGCCATTTTGAAAATTTATTTATGCCAAAAAGTATAAATAAGTATGTTTCTTTAGGTAATATTTCTGGTATATTTATGTAAACAGGATTTTGATTTGTTAATATTTTGAGATAATTTGCTAATGAATCACCTATATCGGTAAAACCATTAAACAAAAACATATTAGGTGAAACGTGTAAATCAATAGCAGACCAGTCGGCAAGAAAATATTTTTTTGATATAGATTTTTTTAGATCATTTGAAAGCCAATTTGCCCAAATTTTTGGAAAAAAATTATGATTTATATATATGTTTACATCAACATTTTGTCCTGATGTTTTAATCATTTTGTTAAATGAAGAATTATCGAACAAAGAATATGTACTTTTAGATTGTCTAATAACACTTTCAATTAAAAGCAAATGTGGCGAAATAAACAACCAACCATCAATAAATGCTGTAAAATAATTTCTATAAAAGCAAGTATCATTTGTTTTTACAAATAAGATTGTTTGTTCATTATATTGGCGTTCTTCGAATTCTACTTTCTGATTATAAATGTCTTTAAAAAGAGCTTGGATAGCTGTAATATTAGTGTTTGTGCCAGTAAAAGCAATGTAAAGCTCGTAAAAATTGTTTATTCCACTTGGATGAAAGGTTAGAATTATTGGTCCTTTTTCTGGGTTAAATTTTAAAGCTGGATGGTTTTGATATATGCTGTCTATGAAAGAAACTTTGGTTTCTAATTGTTTCAAAATTTCTATATTTGAAAGTATTTGCCATGGTTTACATTTGTTATTTATTTTTTGTTTTAATTTATTTATATTTTTCGATTCAATAATTAAAGCGACATCTGTTGGTATAAAACTATAAATATTAGATACAACAACATTTTCTTTTAAGAAATGTTTTTTAATGTAATAAAAACTACCTACTATTAAAGATACAGAAAAAAAAATTATTAATATTATACGAAACCATTTAGCTATATTTACAAAACTAATGTAATCTTAATTGCCAATAAAAATCAAAATAAAAAAATAATAAACTAGCAATTGTTAATAAACAAATAATAATTTAACTTTGTAAAAAAAAATATGAAGCATTTATTATCTGAATTGCCTTATAAGTTTAATGCTTTAGAGCCTGTTATAAGTGCTAAAACTTTAGAGTTTCATTATGGAAAACACCATCAAACTTATTTAAACAATTTGAACCAGCTAATAGTTAATACTCGTTTCGAAGAAGCCGATTTATTAACAATTATTAAAGAATCTGATGGTGCAATATTTAATAATGCTGCACAGGTTTGGAATCATACTTTTTACTTCGAATCATTTTCGCCTCAACCTAAACCCTTGCCAGAAGGGCAATTATTAGAAATGATTATTAATAAATATAATACTTTCGATAGTTTTAAGGAACAATTTAGTCAAAAAGCATTAACATTATTTGGTTCAGGATGGGCATGGCTTGTAATAAACAGCCATGGTGAATTAGATATGTTACAAACATCAAATGCCGAAACACCTATTCGACAAGGATTAAAACCTTTGCTTACTTGTGATGTTTGGGAACATGCTTATTATTTAGATTATCAGAACCGACGTGCCGATTATGTAAAGGAATTTTGGAAAATTGTAGATTGGAAAGTAGTTGAAGAAAGGCTTTAAAAATTTACATAAGGAAGTATTTTTACAGACGATGCTTTAAAATAAATCCATATATCTTTACCTATTTGTAAATTCATTTCTTGTAGCGATTTATTTGTAATTGTAGCGTGTATAGGGATGCCAATATCTACAAGCACGTCAATAGATTTATCGAAGCTTATAATGTCTTTAATGGTTCCTTTAAAACAGTTTTGCATACTCGATTGTATAATGTTTTGCGATAACACAATTTCAGTTGATGAAATAATGAGAATTGCTTTTTCGAAAAAAGTTTCTGCATTAACCATTATTTCTATTTTGTTATCTATTAAATATATATTTTGTTTGATGTAATTTGATATGTAAACATTTTTTATTCCTGTGAGTTTTGCCACAAAAGGGGTAACAGGATTCTTTGTTATTTCAGATATAGTACCCGTTTGTATAATTTGCCCTTTAAACATAATAGCAACTTTTTCCGATAATGTTAGCACCTCGTTAATATCATGAGTAACATGAATAATAGTAGTACCCTTACGATGTAATTGCCTCAATAAAAGCATTATCTCATATCGTGCACTTACATCAATAGAAGATAAGGGCTCGTCTAAAAGTAAAATATTTGGTTTTGATAAAATAGCTCTCGCTAATTGTACTCTTTGTTTTTCGCCAGCAGATAATTTGTTAGGAGAGTTGTCTAAAAACTTATACAGATTAAACCATTTAATAATATCAGATAATTCGTTGGATGTAGCCTTACTTGAAAACAAGAGATTTTTTTTTACACTAATATGCGGAAAAAGTGAACTATCTGCGGTTACATATGCAAACTTTCTTTTATGTATAGGTAATGATAATATGTTTCTTTCATTAAAAAATATATTTCCGAATAATGGTTTTCTAAAACCTGCAATAATATCTAACAATAAAGTTTTTCCACTTCCAGATTCTCCAAGTATTACACAATATTCGCCATGTTTTATTGTTAAATTAATTGACTTGAGATTAAAATTTTGAATTTTATAAGAAATGTTTTCAAGAACAAGAGCCATTATTCAGAATTTTTTGTAAATAATCTTAATATAACAAAAATAAGCAAGCTAACAATTATTATAAATGCAGCTATAGGTTGTGCATAATTCAAACCAAATTGATTCATCCGTTCAAAAAGCAGGACTGACGAAGTCATTGGATAATATGCAATAATGACTATAGCTCCAAATTCGCTAATGCCGCGTGCAAACATAAGCATATATCCAGTTATTATATTTTGCCATACAAGGGGTAGCGAAATTTTAAAAAAAACTTTTACTGGACTAGCTCCTAACGAAAGTGCAGCTTTTTCGATAGATACAGGAGTTTTGCTAAATCCTACTCGAACGGATTGAATTAAAAATGGTAAACTAACAAAAGCCATTGCAAAACTAATACCTATGGGCGAATCTATAATATTTAATCCAATAGAAGAAAAAAATTTTCCAATACTAGTTGAAGGCGAAAATACGGTTAATAGTGCAATTCCTGCTGCAGCATGTGGAATAACGACAGGTAAATTTATTATTCCTAAAACAAGCCATTTAGCTGTAAAATTATACCTCGCAAGTAAATATGCAAGTGGAATTGCACCAACTGAAAAAATGAAAGTGGTAATAAATGAAATAACTAAAGTCCGCTTGATTGATTGCCATATTTCTACATCTTTAAATAAATGTTCGTTTGGAACAAATAAACTTCCTACAACTACTTTTAAAAGTGGAGCAATTATAAACAATAAAATTAAACTACTTAAAAACAATAAAATCCAGTAGAAATAATGTTTTTTAATCATATAAGTAAAAAAGGCTGCTAAATGCAGCCTCAAATTTATAAAAAAAAGTTTTAGGTTTATTCCCTTTTAATGATAAACTTATTGGTAAATGAAATATTGCTCGATTGTATAGTTAAAATGTAAACTCCTTCTGTATAATCAGACAAATCTAATATAAGTTCATTATTTATGTAATTATTATATTCATAAATTAATTGTCCTACCATATTATAAATTTTAATATGATAGTACATATCTAACCATTCGTATGGTAAATAAATGTAAAGAGCATCTTTTGCAGGGTTTGGATAAACTTTAATATTATTACTAATTGAAATATTATCTTCTGCATTTTCATTATTATTAGGCATCATAAGAACTGTGCAATTAGGAACAGAATATCTTGAGCTTACTCTGGTACAACCTAAAGCATCTGTAACAGTTACATAATAATTTCCTCTACATAAATTGACAGCCGTTTGTGTTGTTTGTCCGTTACTCCATAAGTAAGAATATGGAGGATCGCCTCCTGTTACATCAACTTTTATTGATCCTTGGCAAGTGCCAGCCGGTGTACATGTAATTATTCTTGTTAAATTAATATTTTTTGAAGCTACACTTCTTGAATATCTTTTAGATGCATTACATGCGTCTCTAATTGTTACAGTATATGTTCCAGCAGGAATGTTTTCTATGATAGATGTTGTTGCACCAGTATTCCATAAATAAGAATATGGTGGGGTTCCATTTGAAGCTGTAGCAATTGCTCTTCCTGTTGGTTGACAAGGTGATGAAGCATAAGTTGTTATTGATCCTGATAAAGCATTAGGTTGAGTTAATACAGTAGATTTTACAACAGTATTGTTACATGCATCTTTAACAGTTACTCTATAAGTAGTATTGGCAATTAAACCTATAGCTGTTTGAGTAGTTTGTCCATTATTCCATTGATATGTATAAGGGAATAAACCTCCAATGGGATTAGCTGTAGCAGTACCATCGGCTCCACCATTACATGTAATAGGTGTAGTAGTAATATCTGCATTAACTTTATCTGCTTGAGTTATTGTAACACTTGCAGTTGCTGTACTATTACATCCATCTTTAATAGTTACTCTGTAAGTTCCTGCTGGAAGATTAGAAATTGTTTGAGTAGTTTTATTATTAGACCATATATAAGTATAAACAGGTGACCCATTTATAGGATTAGCTGTTGCTGAACCACTTGAACCACTAAAACAATTATTATGTTGAACATTTATTATTGATGCTTGTAATAGTGGTTGATGTGTTAATGTAACAGTTCTACTTAAACTACAACCATTAGTTCCTGTGATAGTTACTGTATAATTTCCGATTGGCAAATTAGATATAGTTTGTGTAGTTTGTCCATTACTCCATAGATATGTGTATGGTTCGCTACCAAATGAAGGTATGGCAGTAATTGAACCATTACTACCTCCTGGACAACTGACTTTAGTAATTGAAATACCAATACTATCAAAACATCCATAGCGGGCAATAAAAGCATCACGTTTAGTTACAAAATTATTTATTAAATAATGTGTTCTTATAAATAATGTATCAGAAAAGTATTCTCCTAACCATACAAAATTTCTAGCATTAGAATTTAATGAACTTCCATTTCCATTTTCGTTAGATTTGCCAGTTGCGGATAATAAATTTATCGTATTCCCATTGTTATCAAAAATTGCTATGAACGCATCTGAATTAGCTTTATAATCAGTTGTATAAGAACCAAAACTAATTTTACTGCCATGAGAACCCGATAAAGCTAATTGATTGTTAATTGCGTTTAAGTTTAATACATTTTCATCTTTATTTCCACCAAATAATTTAGACCATTGAAATTGACCGCTTCTATTATATTTTGCTATATATAAATCATTGTTATTAATTCCGACATTCAAATATAATTTTTTTGATGTATCTGTAGCAGTGCTATCAAAGCGTATTCTTTTAGAAGAAAATTTTCCAGTTATGTATTGACTTCCTTCAATATCATAAACATGTTTAATAACATAAAAATCACTTGAATTGGGTACAAATTTTCTAGTCCAACTTAAATCACCGTCAAGTTCAATTTTAAATATAATTCCCGAACGGTAGGTTGTAGGTACTATTGCTAATGTGTTATTTCTATATCTAACAGTACCCGAAATTTGACCAGATAAATAGTATTCGTTATTATAAATAGAAACATTACGTATGTAGCTTAAATTTGATGTTGAATGAACCATGTAAGACCAAATCCATTCTCCATTGGTATCAAATTTTACTATAAAATTTTGACGCTGAATTGGATTTTCTGGTTCAACAGATAGAGTTCCTATATCGCCGAAAAATGTAACAGATGAAATAAATTGTCCTGTCATTAAGATGTTTCCATACATATCAATATCAAAATATCCACCCATTTGATGTGTACTACCATATGCAACATTTTTTGCGAAAATAATATTTCCACTTAAGTCCATTTTTGCAAGAAAAATATCATTTGATCCGTTGTTCCAAATAGGAACTCCTGCGATGTTAATAGGATTAGAATTAAAAACTCCAGAAAAATAAATTGCGTCTTTTTCTTTGCTTAATTTAAAACCATAAGCACTTTCTGTTCCTAAACCACCAATAGTTTTTACCCAAAGAAAATTACCAGTAGCAGAGTATTTGGCAATAAAAATGTCTTGTAATGCTACTGCACTTATAGTAACACTTTCTATTTTTAATTCTCCATTGAAGTTACCATAAACGTAGTAATTACCATTGTTGTCCTGAATAATTTCAGTTGGATTTACCTGTCCTGTTCCTTTAAGTTCTTTTATCCACATGAAATTTTGCGATTGTAGTGTTAAATAATATATAACTAACACTACTACTAAAAATATTGTTTTCATATTTCGTAAAATTTTTATCATTATTAAGTATATTTACTTAATCCATTTTACGTAATAATATAAAAAAAGTTTTTATATATCAAAAAAAATTCTTAATAATTGACTAAAAACTAATTTTAAGGTATGAAAGTTTTTTAATTTTTGATAAAATACAATAATTAAGTAATAAAATACAAATATTACTTATTTATGTCAAATTAGCTAATCTTAAAAAATTTACTTAAATATTTAATGTGTCTTTATTTATAATTTCTTTAAATAAATCTTCGGGTGTTTTTCCAAGATTTTTTAGTAAAATTTTAGCATCATCTGTTAAGTGGTTATCTGGATATTTTTTTATGAATAGTTCATAATGTTTTTTAGCATTTTCTACATCGTTTAAAATGTTTTCATAAATTTCTGCTGTCATGAATAAGCATAAATATAGTTTGGAGAATTGTGGATACTGATTTTCAATTTTTTTTAGTACACTAATTGCTTCTTTCCCTTTGTATATTGAACGAAATAAATTTGCTTGTTTAAAAAGGAATTCGGGAGTTAAGCTATCTTCGGGAAAATTATTTGCATACTTATAATATAATTTTATTGTTTCGTTTGCAGCAGAAATATTGACATTTCCAGTAGTATCATTTAGTAGTAATTGTTCTAATTTTTCTATTTCTTCTAAAAGTAAGTTTTTATTTTCGTTACTTTGTTGTTTGCAAGCAGACAATAAAATTAATAAAAGCCAAAAGTATTTGGTCATAGTAAATTTATTTTGGTAATTTAACTTTATATTTTGGAATTAAAATACCAGAGTAAATTTGATTTAGTTTATTTTTTAGTAAACGTCGTTTTATTGGTGAAAGATGGTCTATTAACAATTTTCCTTCAATGTGGTCGTATTCATGTTGTATAATGCGTGCACAAATTCCGTCAAAAGTTTCGGTATGTTCATTGAAATGCTCGTCGAGATATTTTATTGAAATTTTTGGTTTCCGTAAAATATCTTCTCGTATAAAAGGAATACTTAAACATCCTTCATTGTAATACCACTCTAAACCATCTTCTTTAATGATATATGGGTTTACAAAAATTTTTTTTAAA
>JBBIKO010000042.1:6507-11214 GCA_037445415.1 Bacteroidota bacterium | reverse complement strand
AGCACCAAAATTCATCGAATTTTTTAGTAAAACATTTTTCATAATAATGATAATTAGTTTGTTTGCAAAGATATTACTTTTGTTTAAGAAATTAAAAACTAAACTTTTTAAACTTATTGAAAAGTAACCGGATAATGCCTATAAAAACATATAACCATATAATAAACGGAACGGAATATAGTTTTAATAAGAAAATCGAAATTAAGGTTAAAATCAGAAAAATGTATAACCAGATATTCGTTTTAAAATCGAATGTTTTAATTTTAAAAGAAAATAAAGGTAAAGGGGAAATAAGTAATAACGAATGAATAAAAATTAAAGTTAAAAGTGTTTTTAAGTTAAGTATCATAAAAAAAACAGAAAGTTCGTATTGAGACAGCATAATAGGGAACCATGCAAAAAAAATTGCATTGGCGGGTGTTGGTAATCCAATAAATTCGGTTTCTTGACGTGTGTCAATATTGAATTTTGCAAGTCTTATAGCCGAAAATACTGTTATTAAAAAAGGTGAAGCTAAAATAACCAGGTTTTTTAAATTTATATCATCTGCTTCAAAATTATTAATTAAAAGAACTGATTTTAAGAAAGCAAAAACAATAAATGCAGGTGCTAATCCGAAACTAATTATATCGGCAAGAGAATCTAATTCTTTGCCTAAATTAGAAGTAGCTTTTAAAATTCGTGCAGCCAAGCCATCAAAAAAGTCGAAAAAAGCTGCAGTAATAATAAATATTCCAGCCCAAACAGGATATCCTTCTAATGTTGCAACAATTGAAAATGTTCCTAATAGCAAATTAAACAAGGTTAAAATATTAGGAATGTTGTTTATAATTTTTTTTAAAAAACTCATTTCTTTACAATATTTTTTACAAAAATATGTTTTTATTCAACAGCATTTTCAAAAATGCATAATATTATTTATTTTTGAAAGTAATTTTAAATTATGAGATTTTTAAAGTCTTTTTTAACGATAATATTATTAGCATTAGCAGAATTAATTTGTGCACAAAAGTATAGTAATGAGTTTTTACAAATAGGTGTTGGTGGTAGAGCTCTATCTATGGGGAATTCGGTTGTTGCAAGTTCGCATGATGTTACATCTGGTTATTGGAACCCAGCAGGGTTGTTGTTTTTACAAAACAATTTAAATTTAGGATTGATGCATTCTTCGTATTTTGGTGGTTTAGCTAAATACGATTTTGGTTCAGTAGCAATAAAAAACTCCGATTCTTCGGCTTTTGCCTTAAGTGTTATCCGATTTGGTGTTGATGATATTCCAAATACACTTGATTTAATTGATGCAAATGGTAACTTTGATTACTCAAAGTTAAAATCGTTTTCGGTTGCTGATTATGCTTTAATTTTTAGCTATGCACGAATTTTTCCAAAACTTTCAAATATTCATTTTGGTGGTAATGTAAAAATAATAAGACGAGTAGTTGGAGAATTTGCGTCGGCATGGGGATTTGGTTTCGATGTGTCGGCACGAATTTTTTACAAATCGTTAATTTTTGGAGCAATCATAAGAGATGCTACTTCTACTTTTAATGCATGGAGCTACAATACAGATACTTTTGAAGATGCTTTTATTAAAACTGGAAACGAAATTCCTCAAAACGGATTAGAAATTACACGTCCACGAATAATTAGTGGTATTGGATACGAATATAAATTTAATGAAAAATATTCGGTTTTAAGTGAAATTAATGCCGATATTACTTTCGATAAAAAAAGGAATACACTAATTAAAAGCAATTTTGCAAGTATTGATCCTCATATTGGTATTGAAGCATCTTATATGAAAAAATTCTTTTTAAGAACAGGAATTTTTAATATTCAAAAAATTATAAATATAAATGGTAAAGAAGTAATAAATTTTCAACCCTCGATTGGTGTTGGTGTTAAATATAAAACTTTTGGTTTCGATTATGCATTTACTGATATTGGAAATGTTTCGGCTTCGCTTTATGCTCATGTCATTAGTTTAAGTTTCGGTTTAGACAGGAAACAATGAATGTTTCTAACTCCAATAAACATGCTTTTGTTTTTGTTGTTTGTGGAACTAAAGAACACATTAGAACTTTGAATTTTTCATTAAAAGCATTAAAAAAATATACAAGCAATGAGATTATCGTAGTAACAGACTCAAAACGAAACGAAGAACTTATCGAACATCAATTAATAATAGATACTCAAACGCCAAGTAAATTTTCGAATCATCAAGCAAGTATATGGCTAAAAACTTCGTTACATAAAATACTACCTAAAGACAAGGTATATTGTTATTTAGACAGTGATGTAATTGCAGTAAGCAAAGAATGCAATGATGTTTTTAAACATTATGTTCTACCAATTACTTTTGCTAAAGATGATTCAACTGTTGAATATTTTAGTCCATACGCTGTTAATTGTAATTGTTTAGAAAAATTCAATGAAGAAACAGAGTACATAAAGTCATTATTAAAAAATATTTTCAATAATAAGTTTGAAATTGATTATTCTAATGTTAATTTTAGAAAATTAACTTGCTATTTGCAAGAAGTGCGTAATAATTCTTTGCTTTTATTAAAACTTTTAATACTATTACCATTTTCATATTTTACACCTTTACGTTTGCATAAAGATTTGTTTATTGACTTTAGAAATAAGTCGTGGAAAATTAATTCGCAATACACACAGTTAATACCTTTTTTTTACATGAAAATTTTAAAAAGAAACGGATTAAAATATTCTATTATAAAGAATGAGTTCATTTATAAAAAAGATGGGCATAGCAGTAAAAATAGTTGCAATCACTTAAATGAATTATTAAAACAGATTTTTAATATAGAAGTTCCTCTCCATTATAACCACTGGAATGGTGGTGTTTTTCTATTTGACAAGAATTCAGACTATTTTTTTGAACAATGGCACAAAAATACGATTCAAATATTTGAAAATGATAAATTTAAAATTAGAGATCAAGCTTCTTTGTTAGCAACAGTTTTTCAATTAAACCTTCAAAAACATTACACGCTGCCATTAGAGTTTAATTTCATTGCATTTTTTTATAGGCTGGATATTTATCCACATTTTCATAATAAAAATATTTTTTTCTGTAATGGTAAAACTATAACACCAAAGTTTATTCACATATTTCACAATTTTGGTGATGAGAATTGGGATGTTTGGCAAAGAGTAGTCGAAATATTAGAAGAATCTACTTGAATGCTGTTTCTGGTAAGCCGTCGCCAATTAATTTTAGTCGGTCGAAATATGAAGGAACTGGTTTTCCGAGGATTTTATCGACGTACATTTTTGCCATATACTGCCCTAGCATAAAACCGTGCCCTCTAAGTCCTACAAACAAGCCAAGCTCAGGATCGACAATATATCTTGGTTCTACATAATATCCCGACCAAACAGCCTGAAAACCTACCGACGATAATGATGGAATCCAGTTTACAAATATTTCCGAAACTATTTCTATAAAATCTTTTGAGTTTATTTTTAAATTTTTATCTGTTTCGGTGTAGTCGTTAGCAGGTGAAGCGCAACCAATAATTTGACCTGTTTCTGCTAATTGCTGACCATAAACAGCAGTATATCCTTTGTATTTTCTTCTATCAATCAACATGTTGAGTGGTTGATTGTTGTAGCCTAACATAGGTAAACGTCGAGTAATAAAAGCTTGATGTCTTACTGGATATAATCCTGTTTCAATTCCAAGTTTACGAGCAAATTCTTCGGCTTTGGCTCCTAAAGCATTAACAAATAGTTCGGATTCTATTAAAAGGGAAGTTCCGTCGTGATGCTTAACAAGCGATTTGAATATGCCATTTTTCTCAATATCGAGCAGAGTACTATCTTCCCAAATAATTCCTCCTTTTTCTGTTCCTATATTTCTTAGTAAATCTATAACTATACCTGGATTAGCTTGCCAACAATTTTTTGTAATAAGTGCTGCTATATATGTTTTAAGGTTAGGATTAAAAATTGGAGAAATTTCATTAACAAAGTCTCTAAGGTTAATAAGATATGCTTCACTCCATTTTGTTGATTGCTCTAATGCTTTATATGTTAATTCGTCGTGTGCAAAAGTAACATAACGTGTTTGTTTGAAATGAATATCTTTAATTTGTTGTAATTGTTTAAATATTTCTAAATTATGAATAGCAATATCAGATATTTCTGGGACTGTAAAAGCTGGTCTTCCGCCTGCAATATTTCGCCACGAAGCACCTCTTTCAAAATTTATCATTATAGGATTATATCCTGCTTCTGAAAAATATCGGAATAACGCACTGCCAGCAATACCACCACCTGCAATTAAGACCTTTGTTTTAATTTTTTTGGGTTCTTTGTGAACAATTATCTTTTCTTTTTGATTTTTTGGGTACAATTCTCCCATTGTTAGTTGATTTGATAAAGGACCACGAGGTGTAGCTTCGCCAATAATCTGAATATTATAATTAGTTATGGCTTGTTTTAATCTTTTAATACAACGCTTTCCCCTGCAAGCCCCCATGCCTAAACGAGTTGTGTGCTTTATTTCGTCAACTGAAATATATTTTCTATTACCAATTTCGTTGATTATTTCTTCCATTGTAACATCGTCGCAATGACAAACGTAAGTTTTTTCTTTTACATTGTCATCGTAAGGTTTTAATTCCAAAGGTTTTGGGTAATTATCTTTAATTATAAAACCTCTTACATCAATTAAAGCTT
>JBBIKO010000042.1:2239-6433 GCA_037445415.1 Bacteroidota bacterium | reverse complement strand
CCTTCGCCAAGAGCGTCACCATTATTATTAACTAAAAATACTTCTTTCCCTTCTTCAGCAAAATATTCAATAGGTAAAAATAGGCTGTTTTTATTTAAGTTGTATCCGAAAATAGCTAATCCAGGACATTGATAAACGCAATCCATACAGCCTATACATTTATTGAAGTCTATATTTGGAACTATACTTGTTGAAGTTTTTGTAATAGCATTATGTGGACAAGCAAATTCGCAGGGATTACAAGCAAAACCATATAAACAATCAATAAGAACGAAAGATTTTTTCATTCGTTCTTTATCTGGTAAATAAGGCGTTTCAATAACTTTAACTGGATGTTGTTGCGAATCAATATATTCTTTTGATATTTCTAAATATGTATTATAGTTATATTTTATAGAAAGCAAATCGAGTACTTCGTAAGCGGCTTGCTTGCCTCTTAATACAGCACTTGTCCCTTCGCCTATACGTATAGCATCACCAACACCTAAACACATTCTACCAAAAATCTCATAACCTTTAATTAATAATTGGTCGTCTGGTACTAAACCTGTACAAATATTTATTGCATCTATTCCTTCAATTACTTTTTCTGTTCCATGGATAGGTTGAAAATTATTACATTCTGCTATAATTGCTCCTACAATTCCTGTGTAATCTTTATTTGGTATAGCTTTAAGTAAAATATGTGAAGTTAGAATAGGTATTCCTAATCTTCTTACTCTGTTTGCTTGAACAGGAAACCCCCCTTCTTTGTTTTGTGCTTCGATAATAGCTACAACATTTGCTCCTGCTTGCATCAATTGATATGAAGTAAGATAACCAATATTTCCTGCACCTACTGTTAAAATATTTTTTCCGAGTAATGTAAACTCATTATTCATCATTTTTTGTACAACAGCTGCTGTATATACTCCTGGTACATCATCGTTTTCGAATGTAGGCATAAAAGGAACAGCACCTGTTGCAACAATTATAACATCTGCTTTTACATAGTAAATTTCTTCTGTTTCAATATTTTTAACAGCAAGGCGATTCCCTTCTAAAATATCCCAAACAGTAGAGTTTAAGAAAATACCATCGCGATTATCTCCTGCAAGAATTTCTGCTATTTCAAACCCTCTCATACCACCAAATTTTTTTTGTTTTTCGAAAAAGAAAAACTGATGGGTTTGCATTATAAACTGCCCACCTACTCGAGAATTATTATCAATAACTATACATTCTACTTCATGCTTCATTAACACTTCGCGTGCAGCCAAACCTGCAGGACCAGCACCAATTATTGCTACATGAGTATTATAAACATTTATAGGTTTTTCAGTTTTTATTGGTATTATTGCTGGTTGGTAATTTTTTGGTATTTCTCTGATTTCTTTTACATTATCTACCTTTGTTATGCATATTCTTCTTATGACGCCATCAACAATCATCTCGCATGCACCACATTTACCTATTCCGCACTCCAGACTTCTGTTTCTATTATGTAAACTATGACTATGTACAGGATAACCTGCTTGATGAAGAGTTGCTGCAATCGTATAGCCTTTTTCTGCAATTATAGTTTTTCCGTTATATTGAAAAGATACTTTTTCTCTATTTATAACATCTAAAATTGGATGTTTTTCTACTTTTAGCATATCAAGATTTTATTTACAAATTTTTTTACTAATAAGCTTTTATTTTATGATGTTTATCATCTGTAAATCTGAAAATTATCAGTTTGTATTTTTATTTAACCATCAATAATATCAAAATTTAATGCTCTAAAATGTCCTTATTATATGTTTTATTCTAAACTGAAATTATTAAATTATGTTTTTGGTAATAATCCAGAAAAAAATTGTGTTTAATATTTCTTATAAAAAATTTTAAGGGTTTTAGTCAATACTGGAGAAAAAATCATAATTTCTTAGATGAACTAGTTATTACGGCTTAGCAAATTTTTTACAAGATTTCGTAATAGTTGTACAACGGATACTTTTTTTGAATAACTTTTTTATTTATCGCTTATCGTAATTTATTTGTAAAAGAGTTATATTTGCTTAGTCTTTTGGCATGATTTTCAAATGATTAATATGTTTATTTATTTTATGAATTTATTATGCAAATAAAAAATAGTAGTCTTTTATAGAATAAAATGAATAAATTGAATTGATGCACAAAAGGACTTTCTTACATTTACAAAGAAGCTTGTGCTTTGGTGATCCAGCTGGGATTCGAACCCAGGACCCCCGCCTTAAAAGGGCGATGCTCTACCTGCTGAGCTACTGAATCAGTCTTAAATTTTGAGACTGCAAAGGTATAATCATATTTTTAATTTTCAAAATGTGTAATAAATTTTTTTATAAATTTTTTACATAAGATTCTATAATCTTAATTTACAGATATTTTGATTAATAGTTTATAAATAAAAAATGTATAATTTTGCAAAAAAAAAATGAATATTGAAAAGGTAGTAATTATAACGGGTGGTTCTTCGGGAATAGGGAAGTCGCTTGCAAAAGAAGGAGTAAAAAGAAATTATGGTGTTGTTATTACTGGAAGGAATTTAGAAAATCTTTTACAAACACATAAAGAACTCGAAACCATTAAACCAAACCATAGTCATTTTATTGTATCTGATGTTTCTAAGGAAGAAGATTGTAAAAAAATTATTGATGAAACCATAAATAAGTTTGGAAGGATTGATATTTTGATAAATAATGCTGGAATTTCAATGCGAGCATTGTTTTCAGATTTACAATTAGATGTATTAAGAAGTTTAATGAATACAAATTTTTGGGGAACAATATTTTGCACAAAATTTGCATTACCTCATATTGTTCAACAAAAGGGTAGTATTGTGGCAATTTCGTCTATTGCTGGTTTTACACCGCTTCCTGCTCGAACAGGATACTCTGCTTCAAAAGCTGCAATTCATGGCTTTATGAATACTTTAAGAATCGAGACAAAAAAACTTGGAGTTCATATTTTAATAGCTGCTCCCGGATTTACATCCTCAAATATTCGCTATACTGCATTAACTGCCGATGGTAGTACCCAAAGAGAATCTCCAAAAAACGAAGAAAAAATGATGTCTCCTGATGTAGTTGCAATTAAGGTTTTTAATGCAATAGAAAAAAGGAAAAGACAAATTGTTATGACAACACAAGGAAAAATGACAGTTTTTCTTTATAAATTTTTTCCTGATTTTGTAGATTCTTTGATTTACAAATTCATGAAAAAAGAACCAAACTCACCTTGTATTATAAAAAATTTATTATTTTTAAGCATATAATTATGTATTAAAGAAAATGAATATAAAACAAAACAAAATACTCAAAAACAGCTACTTGTTATTACTCTTGTTCTTTTTTATTATGAATTTTTCTTTTTCCCAAAAAACGGGTTATCTAAAAATTTTAGGGAATGTTAAATCAGGTAAAGAAAATATAGCAAATGCAACAATTAATCTTTTCGAAAATAACAACAAAATAAATACAGTTGTTACCAAATCTGCAGGAGATTTCAGCTTCAATTTAGACTTTAATAAGAATTATTTAATTGAAGTAACTGCCGATAATTATGCTCCAAAAAAAGTACTTATTGATACAAAAGTTTTAGAAAATGACTTAATATACAAGTATTCATTTACGGTTGATTTGTTTTTTAAAATAGATGGGGTTGATTATTCTGCTTTAAATAAGCCAGTTACAAAAATTGTGTATAACGAAGAATCTGATGCTTTCGATTATGATATACCCTACACAGAAAGTATGAGAAAAGAAATCGACAAAATAATTTCACAAATAGAATCGAATAAAAAACAAGCGTATAATCAAATTATCGCTAAGGCAGATGATTTTTTTAATAAGGAACAATACGAAGAAGCAATAAACTTTTATGAAAAGGCTATTGATTTTGACCCATATAATGATTATCCTGATAAACAAATTATGAAATGTGAAAAATTAATTGCACAAAAATTTAATGCAGAAAATGATTATAATAACTATATTACTCGAGGTGATAATTTGTTTAGCAAGCAAGACTACATAAATGCTAAAACTGCATATCAAAATGCATCTAAAATAAAACCTACTGAACAGTATCCGAAACAAAAACTTGCAGAGATAGACAAACTTTTAGCTGATAAGGCAGCGAGAGAGAAAGCCGAAGCAGAGGCGAGAGCTAAAGAAGAGCAATACAAGGCAG
>JBBIKO010000042.1:0-2139 GCA_037445415.1 Bacteroidota bacterium | reverse complement strand
AGGCGAGAGCTAAAGAAGAGCAATACAAGGCAGCGGTATCCAAAGGCGATGCAGCGATGGAACTTTTGAACTTAATAGAAGCAAAGACAGCTTATCAGGAAGCATTGCGAATTAAACCAGAAGAAAGTTATCCAAGAAATAAAATTGTTGAAATAGAGAATCTTCTTGCACAAAAACAGAAAAAAGAACAGGAATTGCAAGAGAAAGAAAAAGCTTACAAAGAATCTATTCAAAAAGCTGATAATTTTTACTTAAATAAAGATTATCCAACAGCTATAACTTATTATCAAACAGCTTTAAAGTACAAGCCAAATGAAACATACCCAAGACAAAGGATATCAGAATGTCAGGAGCAATTAAAGCGAAAGAATGAAGAAGAACAAAGACGAATTGCGGAGGAGAAACAACGTCAACTTCAAGAACAGCAAGAAAAGCTAAAAAAGTTAGAGGAAATTAATTTTAGCGATAAAGCTGTTGTTGAAAAATACCTTTCTGAACTAGCAAGAACTTACCCAGAAGGAGTTACAGAAGAAAATTATGAAGACAAAACCAAAAAAGTAAAACGCATAATAGTAAACAGACAAAGTGTTGCATCAGAATACCGTCAAGTTCAACATAATTGGGGCGGTGAATATTTCTTTAAAAACGGACAATCTATTTCAAAACATATGTTTTTGCTCGAAACTCAAAAATAGTTTTATGCAATATATTATTATTTCAGCATTAATTTTGTTTTTCACATATAGCTGTTTTAAAAAAAAAGAAATTAAAGAAAATGAAATAAAAAACATAAACAAATACGCAAAAAATTTTAAAATAAGACAAACTAAAAAAAATCCAATAATTGAAGTTTATAATTATTATCAAGGAGCACAAAACGAAAAAATAATTTACGATTTAAATAAAATAAATATCAATATACCAATAAAAAAAATTGTTTTACTGAGTTCGACCTATATTGGATTTATTGAGATATTAGATGAATTAAATTCAATAGTAGGCATTTCAGCTATTGAAATGGTATATAATTCGAAAATTCAAGAATTCTTCAAAAATGGTAAAATTTTCGAGATAGGTTATGAACAAAATTTATTGTATGAAAAAATAGTTCAAATTAAACCTGATGTTGTTTTTGCATATGCAGTAGGGAAAGAAAATTTACCACATATAAAAAAGATGGAATCATTAGGTATTCCAGTATTATTTACAGCAGAATACTTAGAAAATCATCCTTTAGGACGTACTGAATGGATTAAATTTTTTTCTGTTTTCTTTAATAAAGAAAAACTAGCTGATAGTATATTTCAAGAAATTGAGAAAAAATATTTTAACATTTTGAGCAGAAAAAAATCAGTATTATCTAAACCATTAGTATTATTAAATTATCCATATAATGGTACTTGGTACATACCAAATAATAATTCATATTTTGTACAACTTATTAAAGATGCTGGGGGTAAATATATTTTCGAATCATTTATAGAAAAACCAATATATGCTTTAGACGAAGAATTCGTTATATATAGTGCAAAAGATGCAGAAATATGGCTAAATGTTGGTCAAATTAATTCAATTGATGAAATAAATTTCGATGCTTTTAAAAATATAAAGGCATATAGAAAACGAAAGCTTTTTAACCATAACCTAAGAGTAAATAGTAAAGGAGCGAATGAATTTTGGGAAAAAAGCATTATCGAACCACATTATATTTTAGAAGATTTATGGAACATTTTTCATAACCCTGATATCAATTTTACGTATCATTATTATAAAAGGCTGTGATATGAAACTGCATTTACTTATACTTTTTATTATACTTATTTTACTTACTATTATTAATTTTTCATTAGGCTCTATCAACGTTTCTTTTAAAGAAATTTATTACTATTTAATAGGAAATCATGATTACCAGTCAACAACATATATAATTTTAAATGATATACGGTTGCCACGGGTTTTATCGGCTATTACTTCAGGATTTTGTTTGTCTATAGCGGGCGTACTAATGCAAACATATTTTAAAAACCCATTAGCAGGTCCTTATGTATTGGGGATATCGTCTGGAGCTGGACTTGGTGTAGCTATATTCATAATGGTTTCAAACATTTTTGGAATTTATTTACCCCAAAATTTTCTAAA
>JBBIKO010000041.1:8904-11308 GCA_037445415.1 Bacteroidota bacterium | reverse complement strand
TGCAATAAATTTTACAGTAATAATAAAACCAAAAAAACTACCACTATCTATTGCATTAAGGTACGGAATATTCGATACCGATTCTTACGATTCAAGAATATATGCCTACGAAAACGATATCTTGTACGCATTCTCTATTCCTGCTGTGTATTATAAAGGTAGCAGAGCTTACATTTCTTTAAAATACTCACCCAAAAAAAACATAGACATTTGGCTTAAATACGGCGAAACATATTTTGCCAATAAAGATGTTATAAGCTCCGGATTATCAGAAATAAACGGAAATGTTAAATCGGAAATTAAAGCACAACTTAGAATAAGTTTTTGACTTATTTGTTGATAAATTTTTTTGCTTTTAATATAAAAAAAATAAACAACCACTAACTTTGCGTAAAAACTTATCATGAGCGACCAAATAAAACATGAATGCGGATTTGCTCTTTTACGATTGCGAAAACCTTTAGATTATTTCACCACTCATTATGGTTCTTGGGAATATGGGTTGAACAAGCTCTACCTTTTGATGGAAAAACAACACAACAGAGGTCAAGATGGAGCAGGATTTGCAACTGTAAAATTAAATCCAAAACTAGGAAAAGCATATATTGACCGACTAAGATCAAATTCATCTCAACCACTATTAGATATTTATGACCAATTAAACAATTTGTTCGAAAACATTCAACAAAAAAATATCAATCGCTTCCACGATCCTTATTGGGCAAAAGAAAATGTACCTTTTGCAGGTGAAGTTTATTTAGGACATTTGCGTTATGGTACATTCGGCAAAAACGAAATTGAACATATACACCCGGTTATTCGCGAAAACAATTGGAAAACCAGAAACCTTGTATTAGCCGGTAATTTTAATTTGACAAATGTTCAAGAATTGTTTAACCATTTAATTGAGCTAGGACAACATCCCAAAGCAAATTCCGATACCGTTACAATGCTCGAAAAAATAGGACACTTTTTAGATGAAGAAGTAGAAAAATTATTTAGAAAATATAAAGATTTAGGTTACAACAACCATGAAATCACCGAACTTATATCAAAAGAAGTAGATATTAAAAAAGTATTAAATAATGCTTCATGGCGATGGGACGGAGGTTTTGTAGTTGCAGGAATGATTGGCACAGGCGATGCTTTCGCATTACGCGATCCATGGGGAATACGACCTGCTTATTACTATTGCAACGATGAAATAGCTGTTGTTACCAGCGAACGACCTGTTATACAAACTGTTTTTAATGCTCCTTTCGAAGCTATTAAAGAATTAGCTCCCGGACATGCTATTATTATCAGACATTTTAACGAAATTAGTGTAGAAAGAGTAATTGAACCCTACATCAAAAAAAGTTGCTCGTTCGAAAAAATATATTTCTCGAGAGGAACAGACAAAGATATATACAACGAAAGAAAAAAATTAGGAAAACTAATTGCCCCAAAAGTACTAAAAGCAATAAATTACGATTTAAAAAACACTGTTTTTTCGTTTATTCCAAATACTGCTGCTGTAGCATTTTACGGACTAATTGAAAGCATTAGAGATTACTGCAATAATTTTAAAAAAGAGTTTATTTTATCGAAAAAAAACCTCGAAGCATCGGAACTTGAACAAATAATTGAAATAAAGCCAAGAGTAGAAATTCTTGCAGTTAAAGACTTAAAATTAAGAACTTTTATCTCAAAAGATGATGGAAGAAACGACTTAGTTGCGCATATTTACGACGTTACATACGGTATTGTTAAAGAATACGAAGACACGCTTGTTATAGTTGACGATTCCATTGTTAGAGGAACAACACTTCGCGAAAGTATTCTAAAAATGCTTGATAGACTTAAGCCTAAAAAAATAATAATAGTAACATCTGCTCCACAAATTCGTTATCCCGATTGTTATGGTATAGATATGGCTAAATTAAGCGACCTCGTTGCATTTCAGGCTGCGATAGAATTACTATACGAAACAAAACAAGAAAAAATTATTGACAATGTTTATAAATTGTGTAAAGAACAACAAAATAAGGCAAAAGAAGAAATTGTTAATTACGTAAAACTCATTTACAAGCCATTTACAGTAGAAGAAATATCTTCTAAAATAGCACAAATAGTTAAACCACAAAATATAAGTGCAAAAGTAGAGTTAATATTCAACAGCATAGAAAACTTGCACGAGGCTTGCCCCAACAATACAGGAGATTGGTATTTTACTGGCAATTATCCTACTCCAGGAGGAAACAAAGTTGTTAACAATGCTTTTATCAATTATATAGAAAAAATAAATGAACGGGCTTATTAAAGCAGTAACTCACCTGCCCCTTGACGAATAATTTTTATTTCGTTACCAGTACAATCTACAATGGTTGAAGGTGTTAAACTCCCTGCACCACCTTCTATTACA
>JBBIKO010000041.1:8343-8894 GCA_037445415.1 Bacteroidota bacterium | reverse complement strand
ATCTTCTAAATATTTAGAATTGCCACCTTCAATTACAATATCAACAAGATTTTTGTATTTTTCATGTATTAATTCAGGATCTGTCATGTATTCTATAATATCATCATTTTCGATTACAGAAGTTGTAAAAATAGGATTACCTAGTTCATATACTATCTGACGTGCTATATTATTTGCAGGAATTCTCATCCCTATGGTTTTCTTTTTATTTAATTTTAGCATTTTAGGAACGTTAGAATTAGCTTCTAATATAAATGTAAATGGACCAGGAAGATTTCGTTTTAAAAGTTTAAATATTTCGTTATCCAAAGGATTAGTATAATTACTAATCTGACTTAAATCGTAAAAAATTAAACTAAAATGAGCTCGTTGAGGATCAAGATTTTTAATTCTTGCAATACGCTCTAATGCCTTAATTGAAAAAATATTACAGCCAAAAGCATAAACCGAATCGGTGGGATAAATAATAATACCATCATTTTTTATTATATCTGCTATCTTCTTTAAATCCTTAACATTAGGATTTTGCTCGTACAGTTTAATCAACATAA
>JBBIKO010000041.1:0-8333 GCA_037445415.1 Bacteroidota bacterium | reverse complement strand
CTTTCTTCACTCGCTCGACATTTATTCGTTAATTTTATTTTTTTTACAAATTTACATTACAAATTTTTAAAAAAGAACGAAAATAATTTATGAAATAAATTATAATTACAGATATTTCAAGAAAGTATTTGTTTCTTTTTGCATAAAATTTTACACCTTTGCACATCATTTTGTTAATAAGTTGAAATATCTGTATAATAAAATGTTAATTCAATACTCCGATATAAACCCATTTTTTGTTGTTGCGTGCTACTTTCTTTTTCGTCGTTGGTAGCTACTTTTTTTCCAGTTATTGCGATACCGATGTATATTGTGAGAAGCTATTTTTCAATATGGGTACATTGGAGATTGTTTTGTCGCTGCGTTCTTCGCAATGATTTAGAGAAAAACATTTCAATGAGGGGAGAAGAAAACTTGCAATAACAAGAGGAAGATGATTTCGCAATGATGGGTACCACTATCTTCACTGTCAGCGAAGTAATCTTTTTAATACGTTGTAATACTTATAAGAAAATTGCTTAAATGCTTGTTTTACTACTTTTTTAAATTAAAAAACTGCCAGGTGTGCAAAAGAACACAATGAAAAATAATACAAACTATGTGAACATTAGCATTATTGGCAGTTAATAATAACAAATTTGCAAAGTAATTTGTGGCAATGTAAATGAGATGATTGTTTAGTTTTTTATAGCTAACGGTAATGTTATTAAAAAAACGAGAAAGATAATTGCAATTGCTTCTCAATTGATGTAATGGTCGCAATCCTTGTTTTAATGGACAATGGTCTCCGACAATATTAAGTAGAAACTAAAAGCAAAGACGAAATATCTTCTGCAATTAGAAATGTTGTTAACATATTAGAAAAACTTTAAGATGCTTTATACACATGTAGAATAAAAAATATTTTTGGAATTATTGAAAGTTATAGTTCTTTAAATGATAATATAAATGTAGTTATTACAAATCACAATTTTTAAACTACTATATCATTTTATAAATTTGAAAATTTTCACTTACTTAGTATCTTTGAATAAGCAAATTTTATGAAAAATGTTTTAATTATTGGAGGTTTAGGATTTATTGGTTTTAATGTTGCAATAAAACTTGCAAAAAAATTTAATATTTTTATTATTGATGCACTTATTAATTACATATCAAACAATTATAGAGCATGGTCTTATTATAGTTTATATAGGCAAACTGAACTAAAAAAATTAGATATACCTATATTTATAGAAAATATAAAAAGTTCAAATTTTAAAAATATATTGTTAAAAATCAAACCCGATATTATTATAAATGCAGCCTCGATGCCAGTTGCAATTTTAGCTGATATTAACCCGTTAAATGCAAAAGAAGATATTTTCGACAGTCACTTCCAGTTGCTTGAATTTATAAGAGCTTCTACTCTGAAAATTGAACGCTATGTTTATATTAGTTCTTCGATGGTATATGGAAATTTCTTAAGAGACGATTCAGGTAAAATAATCCCAGCAACAGAAGAACAGCCTTGTTTGCCTATTGATACTTATGGAGCACTTAAATTAAATAACGAAATTTTAATAAAACAGTACGCTTACAAATTTAACATTCCTTATACTATTATCAGACCATCTGCAGTTTACGGAGCCACTGATTGTAACTTGAGAGTAACAGAAATTTTTTTGCGAAAAGGTTTTGAAAATAGTAAAATAGAAATAGACAACAATGGCTTACACGAACTCGACTTTACTTATATTGATGACCTTGTCGAAGGTATTTATTTATCAATAATTTCGTCAAATGCTATCAATCAAACTTTCAATATTTCTTTTGGAAATGGTAGAACTATTGCAGAGCTTGCTTCATTGGTTAAAAATATTTTTCCGAAAGTAAAAATTTTTTCTAAAGATTGTAAGCCTTTTAGACCCAATAGAGGTTCTATGAATATACAAAAAGCAAAAGAACTGTTACAATACAACCCTATTTACTCGCTAGAAAAAGGATTGATAGAATATTATAAATTTATGAAAGAACACATTAATAATTACTAAACAATGAGTTTTAAAATCCCTTATTATGGTTTAGACAGATTTTACAAACAAAATAAAGATACAATTTTAGATATAACTAATAATGCATTTAAAGAAGGACAATTTCTCGAAAGTATTGATATAAAAGAATTTGAAATATATATATCATCATACTGCCAGAGAAAATTTGCAATAACTGTATCGAGTTGTAGCGATGCATTATATTTTAGCTTATTAACTTTAAACATTGGGGTAGGCGACGAAGTATTGTTACCATCATTTTCATTTATTGCTACATTAAATACTGTTTTAAGAACAGGAGCAACACCTGTTTTTTTAGATGTAAATGATAGACTTTCAATTAATTTTGATGAAATAAAACAAAAAAAAACAAATAAAACAAAAGCAATAATTGTTGTACCATTATTTGGTATTGGTCAAGACTATAGCGAAATTGAACAATGGTGCAAAAACGAAAAAATATTTTTAATAGAAGATGCTGCTCAGGCTATTGGTAGTATTATAAATAGTCGTCGTTATGGCAGTTGGGGCGATTTCAGTTGTATAAGTTTCGATCCGTCTAAAATAATTCACGCGTTTGGTACAGGGGGGGTAATTTTAACCAACAATGAAGATTTTTATAATAAATTAAGACGCATAAGATATCAAGGAAAAGATAAAGAAGACTTTTTAGAAGCAGGTTTTAATAGTCGTATTTCTACACTTCAGGCTAAACTTTTATTATGGCAACTTAGCAACATTCAAAATATAGTAACCAAACGACAATTAATTGCTCAAATTTATTTCGACGAATTAGCTAAAATAAAAGATATTACTTTTCCTACAATTGAATCGGGTGTTGTTTCAACATATCACAAATTTGCAATATATTGTTCTCGCCGAGATGAGCTAAAGTTGTATTTATCGCAAAATGGAATACAAACACTTGTTCATTATCCTAAATTATTATTCGAATACTCACTAATGAAAAATCGTAATTTTAAAGCTGAAAATATTTTTAAAGCTCGAATTTTATGTCAAAAAGTTTTATCATTACCTTTGTATCCTGAATTAACAGATGAAGAAATTAGTTTTATATGTAATACTATTAAAAAGTTTTATTTATGATAATAGTTGGTGCAGGAGCTTTAGGATTAGAAACCTTGGGTATATTAATTTTAAATAACTTTTCGGGTAATATAATTTTTTTTGACGATAATCCAAAAAAAACAATATTCTTATATTCAATAAGTACAAAGTTATTACTCAAGAAAAAGATTTGTTAAAATACATTCAAAACGATAGTGATTTTATTGTAAGTATAGGTCATCCACGCTTACGCGAAAAAAAATATCTTCAAATGTTACAATTAGGTGGCAATCCTGTAAATGTTGTTTCGAACAATGCTTATGTTTTCCCTTATTTAAAAACATTTTGTGGTTGTATTATTGAGCCTTCTGCTGGAATTTCGCATGGTGTTGAAATGGGCGAAAGTTGTGCTATTCATATCAATTGTACAGTGGGACATGAAGTTAAAATGGGAAAATTTGTTAATGTTGGTCCTGGAGCCAACATTGTTGGTCCCTGTAAAATTGGAAATTATGTTTACATAAGTGTTGGTGCTGTTGTTCTTCCAAATGTTAATATAGGGAATAATGCTTTTATTGGGTCAAATGTTGTTGTAAATAGAGATATTGCCGAATACGAAACTTTCTTAGGTTGAGTTTAAACAGTTTTTGTTTATTTCGGTTAATCGTACGTAATTTTTAAAATGTTTGCGAGTTTTTGCTTCTAATTCGTTTAATTCTTCAACACTTAATTCATCAATAAAACAAGTTGGGTCTTCGGCAAAAATATCGCCACAATTATAATATGCCATAACTCTGCAACCACCACATGTCCAATTATATTTGCAATTTTTGCATTTCCCTTTTAAATAAGCTCTATTTACAATTTTTTTCATTAAATCCGATTCGTATAATATTTCTTTCAGAGGCATTTCATATACGTTTCCTACCGAAATATTGTCAGAAAGCAGAGGACAAGGTGAAACTTCGCCTGCTGGATTTATTGCAAAAAACGAACCAACCCAACATCCAACAGACGGTGTAACAGGAACACTTGTATGCAATTGCTTTCCTGTCGTTTGTTTATAGTCATCTGGTGCTAAAAAAAATGGTACAAAACTAACAAAACCATGATGGCTTTTCATTAAGGCTGGATGTAAATAATTTTTCAATATTTGTTTATCAAACATCAACGATTTTTTGTCAGAATTTCTTGGAGCATATGGTATTCGGTTAAAGGGTAACCCCATTTTTCTAATATTATTACAAGTTTCGTCAAAAGTTTTGCTATTAAACCTTCCCATTGTTACGGAGATATTAACATTAATTCCGTACGACATCAGTAGGTTTAATTTATTCAAAAAGAACTCTGTTTCTTTATATCTGGTGTTTTTATTATTATTGTCGAAAGAATTTATTCCTAAAGAAATTAGTAAGTTCTTTCCAAGTGTATTTGTAAGTTTTTCTATGAGTTTAGCTGATAGCAAAGATCCATTTGTTGAGATGCCTATTTTAAAACCCATTTCATTGGCAATTTTTAGCAAATCAATAAAATTTGGATATAGGAATGGTTCGCCCCCCGAAAAATTAATAAAATTTGTACCTACTTCTTTTGCTGGCAATAATATATGTTTCTCTATTTCTTCAATACTTTTTGTTGATTCCCATTTTGTTCTATCGTTCGAACCACTTGAGCAATAAGAACATTTAAAATAACAATTTCGAGTAACTTCAATGTATAATGTGTGAAAAAGCATTTTTTTTAAAATTACAAACAAAAATTTGTACTTAAAAATATTTTTGTTAATAAAATTTCTAAACTAATTTGGTAAATCTACGTATAAGCGGTAATTATAAAGTAATTTATTAAAACCAAAAAAAAGAATTATGAACGATGCAAATTTGTTTCCTGATTATTTGTTTGAAGTAAGCTGGGAAGCTTGTAACAAAGTAGGTGGTATTTATACTGTAATTTCCACAAAAGCCAAATCGCTATCTGATTTGCTAAATGACAGATATATTTTAATAGGTCCCGACGTTTGGAAAGAAGGACATCAACAATCTGAATTTATTGAAGATAAGTTTCTATTTAGTTCTTGGCAACGTCAGTTAGAATACGAAGGATTAAAATGTAAAATTGGAAGGTGGAATATATCAGGAAGCCCTGTAGCAATATTAGTAGATTTTACACAATATTTTTCGCAAATAGATAAAATATTTTACGAATTTTGGGGAAGTCATCGCTTAGATTCACTACAAGGACAATGGGATTACATAGAGCCAGCTTTATTTGGTTATGCCTCAGCGAAGATTATAGAAAGCTTTTACGAATTTTTTATAACATCGCAAGATAAAATTTTAGCACATTTTCACGAATGGATGACAGGTACAGGTGTTTTATATTTGAATAATAAAATACCTCAAATTGGAACTATATTTACAACTCATGCAACTGTATTAGGTCGTTCTATAGCAGGTAATAAACTTCCTTTGTATTCCAGAATTATTGAGTATAAGCCAGAAGAATGTGCCAATAAATTCAATGTTCAATCAAAATTTTCTCTCGAAAAAAATGCTGCAATAAATGCCGATGCTTTTACTGTAGTAAGCCAAATAACTAACATAGAATGCGAGCATTTTCTCGATAAAAAAGCAGATATTATAACACCAAATGGTTTTGAAGATACTTTTGTTCCTAAAAACGACGATTTTTTGTATAAGAAAAATATTGCTCGTAGAAAATTGAAAATAGTAACAGAAGCACTTACGAATATACCTGTCGAAGAAAATGCTTTATTTATTACAAATAGCGGACGTTATGAATTTCACAATAAAGGAATAGATATTTTTATTGATGCATTAGAACAATTAAAAAACAATGTCAATCATAATGTACCAGTTTATGCATTTATCTTAGTTCCAGCAAATCATGCCGGACCAAGAACTGATATAATAGAAAACATACACAACAATAATTTTATAAAACCTTTTGAAGGAAATTTCTCTACACATCATTTGCACGAAGAAGAATTTGATCCTATTCTTAATAGAATTAAAGAAAAAGGTATTTTAAATAAAGCTAGCGATAAAGTTAAATTGTTTTTTGTTCCTTGTTATTTAGATGGTGCCGATGGAATTTTTAATTTAACATATTATGATTTACTAATAGGATTCGATTTAACTGTATTTCCATCTTATTACGAACCATGGGGCTATACACCGCTCGAAAGTTTAGCTTTTCATATACCAACAATTACAACTAATCTTGCTGGATTTGGATTGTGGATACAAAATTATTTTGATGACTACGAAAATAGTGTATATATTATAGAACGTTCAGACGAAAATTATGATGAAGCTGTTGAGCAATGCCAGAATTATATTTTAAAATTTATTCAGTTACCTGATAACAAAAAAATAAATGCTTCTCAAAAAGCATATAAAATTGCACAGAATATATTGTGGGAAAAACTTATACAATATTACATCGAAGCGTTTCAAATTGCTATAAACAAAGCTAAATCGAGATATTCGTTATATAAAGATAAAAAACTACCCGATACATTGTTATCTGATAGCATAAACAATAGACCAATATGGAAAAAAGTTTTAGTTAAATCGTATCTTCCCGATGCACTTGTTGGATTAAGAGAAATGTCGCAAAACCTTTGGTGGTCATGGAATTACGAAGCTCAAGATATGTTTGAATCGATTGACCCATTATTATGGCGACAATCGGCAAAAAATCCAATAGTGTTGCTAGAATCTCTTTCGCTCGATCAATACAAGCAATTATGTAAAAACAATGAATTCATGACTCGTTACGAGGTTGTTTACGAGAAATTTAAGAATTACATGTCGCAAAAACCCTCTAACGATGAACTAATAGCATATTTTAGCATGGAGTATGGTATTAATGATACATTAAAAATATATTCAGGAGGATTAGGTGTTTTAGCAGGTGATTATCTCAAACAAGCTAGCGATTCGCTTAAAGCAATAGTTGGGGTTGGATTGTTATATCGTTATGGATATTTTACACAGTCGTTAAGTGTAAATGGCGAACAAATAGCTCTTTATCAACCACATAAATTTACTCACATGCCTGTACTTCCTGTACGAAACGAAAAAGGTGAGTGGCTAATGATAGCACTTCCTTTACCAGGACGAACTATATACGCAAAAATATGGGAAGTTAAAGTTGGTAGGGTTTCACTTTATTTGCTTGATACCGACGTAGAAGAAAATAGCCCCGATGACAGAAATTTTACATATCAATTGTATGGAGGAGACAGTGAAAACCGTTTGGTACAAGAAATAATACTTGGTATAGGTGGAATAAAATTGCTAGAAACTTTAGGTATTACACCTAAACTTTATCATTGCAACGAAGGCCATGCTGCTTTTATAGGCTTAGAACGATTAAGGCGTTTGATAGAAATAAGACATCTAAGTTTTAATGAAGCTTTAGAAATAGTAAGAGCAACAACATTATTTACAACACATACACCTGTACCAGCTGGTCATGATGTTTTTTCAGAAAATTTAATCAGAACTTATCTATCTTATTATGCTGACAAGTTTAATATTAGTTGGAATACATTCATTGGTTTGGGGCGTGAAAATGAAAACGATTCTAACGAAAAATTTTCAATGAGCGTTTTAGCTTGCAAACTTTCACAGGAAATAAATGGTGTAAGCAGAATTCATAGAAGAGTTTCGCGCAAAATGTTTCAACCTATTTGGAATAATTACTTCCCCGAAGAAATACATATAGGCTATGTTACCAATGGTGTTCATTTTTCAACTTGGGTAGCAAAACCATGGTTCGAATTGTATAAAAAGCATCTTCCTGAAAATTTTATTGAAAACCAAACTGATCCTACTATTTGGCAAAAGATTGAAGAAGTTGCAGACGAAGAGATATGGGAAATACGCAAAAAACTGAAACAAGATTTATTTGTATATATTAGGAAACGATTGATGGAAAACATAGAAATCCGTCAGGAAAATCCAAAATTTGTTTTGGAGTTAATAGAAAAAATGAACGATAATTCTTTAACAGTTGGTTTTGCTCGTCGTTTTGCCACATATAAACGTGCTTATTTATTATTTAAAGATTTGAATCGCCTTAGCCGACTTATTAACCACCCTCAATATCCGATGATTTTTATTTTTGCTGGGAAAGCTCATCCAGCCGATAAAGCAGGACAAGATTTAATTAAAATGATCTATGAAGTTTCGCATAAGCCCG
>JBBIKO010000040.1:9574-11418 GCA_037445415.1 Bacteroidota bacterium | reverse complement strand
TAGTAAAGTATTTTAAGGTTTATAATAGTCTCATTATCTTATTTATAGCACATTGTGCAGTGTTTTCATATTTTTATATCGTTTCATGATGTGTTGATAATTGTATAATAGATTTGCTAAAATTTATTTTTTTAACTTGTTGTGCAAATGTTAAAAATAGTAAATTAAAACTTTTATATCAAAGACAAATTAAAAGAGCATAAATATTTGAATTAAAAAAACAAGATTTTCTTTGCTAAATTACAAAAATATTACAAATCAATTTTATAAAACAAAAGTTATTAAGATTAAAATTTCCCTGGTAAAATGGTTGTATTGGTAGCAGGATTTATACAAAGTACAGGTATTTTAAGCCCAAACTTCGAAGCTTTAAGTATAAATTTTTTAAAATCGTAAGACATAATAAAAATTAAATCGGCATTTATTTCTTTTGCAAAATCATAAATTGCATCATTAAATTTAGCACCTCTTTTTGAAGTACGAATCCCATAAATTACTGCTTTATCATCTAGCAACTTTTTGATAAAATACATATTTCTTTTCATCTTTTCATTCTTATGGTTGCTCTCTATGAATGGCTTTAGAATATTAATGTTGCAATTAAAATATTTTGATAATAAAATTACCCAGTTAATTTGAACACGTGCTTTTTCATTATCATCGAATGGAACAACAACATCAATAATTTTTTCCCTAAAAGGAGATTCCTGTACTAAATAAAAAGGAATATTAGAACCAATAATTGTTTTCATAGCTCTTTTAGGATTATGTAATCCCATAATTATCATAAGAGCATTTATTTCGATAGCTGTTGTTTTTATTCCTTTAAAAATATCATTCTTTCTAACTATTGGTATTGGTTTGTAACCATATTTTCCCTCCATTTGCTTACCCCAGTCTTCTAAAAGTGCAAGAGCTTGTACTTTTTCGCTATCCTTTTTTATTATATGCATAATTACTATGTCGCGATTAACATATTTCGATATTATTATTGCATGTTGAAATGCATATTCAGCTTTTTCGGTAAAATCCACCGGAATTAAAATAGATTTGCTAGGTATTTCCATAGTTTATTTTTTCAAATATTTTGCGAATATATTAAAATTTTTACAATAAGACGATAAAATAAAAAAAATGTTGTTCAAAATTTATTTTTTTTTCAATTATATACGTTTTTTATAAAAATATAACTTAGATAAGTTAATTTTGCAAAGCTATGAAAAACTTTTTTTTATTTTTTATAATGTTATTAATTTATACAAAAATTTTTTGCCAATTTGCATACAATAACATTTCCTTTAAGAAAGATACAAGCATAAACAAGCGTTCGCTTTATTTTCAATTCTATAACGAAAATTTTTTACGAAACAATGAGTATTTCAATGAATTGTATGATGGTATAACTTTTATAGGAACAAATATAAATCCATATTTAAGTTTTAGGTTTAATCAGAAAACATTATTTTCGTTAGGAGGGTACATTCGCGTATTTAACGGGAAAAAAGAATTATTTATAAACTCTATTTTTTATCGCTTATATTATAAATTTAACGAAAAACTAATTCTTGTAGCTGGGTATATTTATGGTTATAATTTTCATCAGCTTATTGAGCCACTTTATAGTACAGATTACTTCTATTTAAACAAACCCGAAACAGGTTTACAATTTTTATACAACAACAAAAAATTCGAATCTGATTTATGGCTAAACTGGGAAAAGTTTATTTTACCCAATGATAATTTCAAAGAAGAGTTCATAATTGGCAACAGAAGCAAATTGTTTTTAACTAACAAAAACAAACCATTTGAAGTATTTATACCTGTTAACTTTGTTGCAAAACATA
>JBBIKO010000040.1:8097-9547 GCA_037445415.1 Bacteroidota bacterium | reverse complement strand
CCATTACAGACCTATTTTAATTGGGCGGTAGGATTAGATTTGTCAAATAAATATGATGATAAAAATAAATTTGGGTTATACAGCTATTACACGCAATTTAATGATGTTTCGCATAAAAAGATTTTATATTATACCGACGGTTATGGAATTTATTCTAATATATACATTCAATCTAAAAACATGGAATTTTATTCTGGATACTGGTACGGAAAATATTATTACTCGCCAATTGGTGAACCGTTATTTCAATCGTTATCAAAAAAATACGTAGGATATCAAGAACCTACAAAAAACATGATATTGTTTAAATTCCGTTATAAAAATTTTGAATGGAATAATGTGTTATTTGCCATACAATTCGAGAGCTATTTTGATTACAAATATAAATACTTCGATTTTTCTTATGGCTTATTGATTAAACTGATTGAAAAAACGCATATTAAAAATTATCCTACTACATTCGAATAATAGCTTCTACATCTTTTTCGTATGCTTTTATAAGAGTATCCATTGCTTTGTTAATTTCGGCATCTGTTAAAGTACGTTCATTTGATTGTAAAACAAAACTCATTGCATACGATTTTTTTCCTGTCCCTATTGATTCTCCTTCGTAAACATCGAATAAGCTAACTTCTACTAGTAATTCTTTACAATATTTATAAGCTATACTTTCTAATGTACTATAATTTGTTTCTTTCGAAATAATCATAGCTAAATCTCTATGTACAGCAGGGTATTTTGGAAGCTCTTTGAATATAACTTTTTGCTCAATTGCAATAGAAATTAAATTATCCCAATTAAATTCTGCAAAATATACATCTTGCTTTATATCAAAAATTTTCAAACAATCGTTAGATAGTTTACCAAACGAAACTAAAGGGGTGTTTTTGTTAAAATACATTAAACCATATTGAAATTGAGCTGAAGTAATTTCCGAAAGAGTGGTAACATTTATATTCATTCGTTTCATTATGCTATCAACCCAGCGTTTTAAAAAGTAAAAATTTGTTTTTCTTTCTTTTTCAATCCAATTTTTAGGTAAAATATTACCTGTAATGTACAACGATAATTTGTTTTCTTCAATATAATTATCAACTTTTTCGGTTTTATTTTGTTCTGGAAGTAAATAAGTTTTGCCAAATTCGAACAATTTTAAATCGGATAGCTTACGATTGATATTATAAGCAACAACTTCTAAACCTGTATATAGCAAATTTTGCCTTAGAACAGCTAAGTCTTGACTTAAAGGATTTAACAATGAAACGCAATTCTCAATAGGATATTCGAAATTATCTGTGTAGTATGCTTGTTTCGAAAGCGAATTAGTCATTATTTCGAAGAAACCATTAGCGACAAGAAAATCTGATACAACATTTTGCCACTTTTCCTTATTAAAATCGTATCCTTGTGTAATACTTAGCGATACTTTTGACGAAATTTCTATTTCATT
>JBBIKO010000040.1:1225-8087 GCA_037445415.1 Bacteroidota bacterium | reverse complement strand
GACTTGTTTTCTCATCAACTTCTTTCAATTTTGGTATATTCTTTTCATGCTCTTTAGCAGAAGTAACAATTAAAACTTTACTTTCTGCTCTTTTCCTGTTAATTTTTTCTTTTTCTGCTAAAATTGTTATTTCTAAAGAATTTAATATTTCTTTTATTCTTTTTTTAGGAATAATTTTTCCAATTACATCATCAATATATGAATATTCAAGCTCTAAGGTAACGTTTTGTATTTTACTAGGATAAATATCAATGATATTAGACGCTATTTTTCCACTACAAATTTCCGATATCAGATTTGCTGCACGTTTTAAAGTATATATAGTATTATTTATGTCTGTTCCTCTTTCGAAACGAAAAGAACTTTCTGTAAAAAGTCCGTAACGTCTTGATGTCCTGCGAATCCAGGCTGGATTAAAATAAGCACATTCTAAAAAAATATTTTGTGTTTGAAAACTAACTCCACTTTCTATTCCTCCAAAAACACCAGCAATACACATTGGTTCTTTTTCATTTGCAATAATTAAGTCGTTATCAGACAATTTTCTTTCAATATTATCTAATGTAATAAAAAGAGTGTTTTTTGGAAAAGTTTTTACTTTAACTTTTTTTCCTATTATTTTATCATAATCGAAAGCATGTAATGGTTGTCCTGTTTCGTGTAATACAAAATTTGTAATATCTACAACGTTGTTTATAGGTCTTTGACCTATTGCCATTAAATAGTTTTTAAGCCAATTAGGTGATTCTTTTACCTTAACATTACTAATTACCAGTCCACAATACCTTGAACAGCCCTCAATATTTTCTATAATAACCTCTATTGGCAAAACAGTATCTTCTATTGTTAATTCTTTTACTTCTGGTTTTTCGAGAATAACAGGGGTTTCGTGTTGTAAATATGCTGCTAAATCGCGGGCAATACCATAATGCGATACTGCATCTGTTCTGTTTGGGGTTAATCCAATTTCGAAAACAACATCTTCATATACATCAAACACATCTTTTAATGGAGTTCCTGGTTTTAAATTATTGTTTAAAACCAATATTCCATCATGCGATGTTCCTAATCCTATTTCGTCTTCGGCACATATCATTCCTTGCGATTTGGCTTCTCTAATAGTCGTTTCTTGTATAGTGATAGAATCGTTACCTTTAAAAATTTTTGCACCGGGCAATGCTACTGCTACTTTTTGTCCTATTTCAACATTTGGTGCACCACAAACTATATCGAGTATATTATGATTTCCAACATTAACTTTTGTTAAAGTAAGTTTATTGGCATTGGGATGCTTTTTACATTCAAGAATTTGTCCGACAACAATTCCTTGCAAGCCTCCTTTTATGCTTTGAAAATCTTCAACAACTTCAACCTCTAAACCTATTGATGTCAATATATCTGCTATATGCTGGGGTGAAATGTCAATGCTTATATACCTTCTCAACCAGTTATAAGATATTTTCATAATTAGAAGTTTATTGCAAAGATAAAGTTAAATTTGCTTTTTTTTTAATTTAGCTAAGAAACAACTTTTCTTTATCTTAATGCGTCTTTTTTTTTATGAAACACTTATTATTTATTTTTTTAGTTTTTATATTTTTTTCATGCAAAAAAAATGATATTAAGCCATCTTGGGATGCCGATTTACTTGTTCCTATTGCATATACTCAATTAAGTATATCCGATTTATTGACAGATTCTTTGGAAAAAGTAAATACAGATAGTTCTGTTTCTATAATTTATCAAACGAAATTAGCCGACTTTGTTTTAGATACAATAATTAAGCTTCCCGATACAAGTTTTCAATATGTAGTTAATCTCCAGCAACTTTCTTTAAATCCGTATAATTATAGTTATCGCGTTTCGATGGGGAGTATAGCAATGAAAGACAAAGAACAAAACGGTAGTTCCAGTCCTCTTTACACAGCGATTATGACCGCACACAACACAGGTCAGCCTACACAATTAACAAGTTTTGGTCCTTTTGAATACGATAGTGTCGAGATAAACCTTGGAAATTATTTTAAATATATTTATATACAACAAGCAATACTCGAAGTTACAATTAAAAATCAACTTCCAATTGCACTAACCGATTTATCGTTCAAATTAGAGAAAGCCTCGTCGCAGGAATTACTAATTGACGATTCTTTTCCGTTTATTGCCCCTAACACTGAGCAAACTAAATCAATAACACTAAACAATATTGTTATAGATAGCTTGTTAGTAGCAAATTTTACTGTTTCTTCGCCTGGAACAATAATTCCTGTAAATATAGATACCAATCAATCGGCAACAGCTATAGTTAGTTTAAAAAACTTGCAAATAGATTCTGCTGTTGCAAGATTCCCGTCGCAAGAATTACTAAAACATAATAATGTATTAAAATTTGATTTACCCGAAAACATGCAAATTACAGAAACATGGATAAAAACAGGGACTTTACAATTAAACTTTTACAACTCTATTAGACAAAACCTTCATTTGAATTTTCAATTGCCCGATGCTAAAAAAAATGGACAATCATTTCTACTTCAATTAACCATACCAGCATCTGATGGTTCAAATGTATCGAATGTTTATCATGAAATTGATTTTAGTCAATATAAAATCAAATTTAGAGGAATTCACGAATTTGAGGTTTTAAACGGTGATTTAAACAATAATAATATCATAGATTCTGATACTGTCAACTCTTTATATTATAAATTAACAGCTTCTATAGATTCAACTGGTGAATTTATTACTTTAACCAAAAACGATAGTATATTTGTAAGTTGCAGATTTGTAAACCTTGTTTTCGATTATATAAAAGGATTTTTTGGTTATAAAGAAACCGTCGTAAATGGTAGTTCTGTATTTTCTTTTATGAATAATTTACAAGTTCAATCTTTACACTTCAATCAGGCAAAATTTAACATTACATTAGAAAATCAAATTGGAACAACAGCAAAAGCATATATAGAAGAGTTAACTGCCGAAAATTCTACTCAAAATCAGCAAGTTTCCCTACAAAGTTCTGTTTTAAATACACCATTCTCAATATTAAAACCAAATAATACGCATAGTAGTCAAATTGATGTAACTCCTACAATAAATACATTTGAAATAGACCACAATAATTCAAACATTAACGACTTGATTAGTATTTTACCCAACAATATTAAATATGGTTTTAAATTAAAAATGAACGATCAAGTATCTCTTCCAACTCCTGCAACAGCAGAAGATTTTGTTTATTATGGAGATAAAATAACAGCTAAATTAAATCTTGAAGTCCCACTGTCATTTTATATAAATGAACTCGTACTTGTTGATACAGTTGAAACTAATTTTAAAAGCCTCAATACTCAAAATATTCAAGATGGAAATATTATTTTAAATTCTATAAATTATTTTCCCATAAAAATAGACCTTTACATATATGCATTGGATTCTAATAAAGTAACTTACGATTCGTTACATGTTGCACCCTTACCAATACTTTCAGGACAATTGAATTTTTTGAGCCAACGAGTAGAAAAGCCGTTTATATCAAAAAACATAATTCCGCTTGGAAAAACCAAACTTAACAATATCTTAAAAGCAAAATATTTTATGTTTAAAGCACATTTTAATACAGTACCCGAAAATCAACATATTAAAATTTATGATTTTTACAAAATTCAACTTAAACTTATAGGCGATTTTAATTACATAATAGATACAAATGAATATTAAAAATATTATATTACTAGGTTTTTTGTTTATTATAAATTTTGTAGAATCTCAAATATTACATGTTAATAAGCCATTTAATTTTCCTGATAGTACAGGAAATATTTTAATTATAAATACCCAATATATTAGCCAATCTAACAGTTTTTCTTACCCATTTATTCACCATTTTATTCGTAATAAGTATATTAGCGAGCAAGTAAAAGACAATAATCCTTTTAAAGACAACGTTTTAGCACAATACGAGTGGCTAAATTCAATTCATTTTTATCATTTACCAGATAGTATTTTTGGAACAGACAATACTGGTATTCATTTTTCTACAAGTTATAAACAATGGTTTTCACTGTTGAGTAAAAGCGACTTAATTAAAATGATTTTGTATGGAAATAAACCATTTGCAGGCAAGGAAATAAACTTCAACTCAACTAAACTTAATTACTTTAATTTTTTTAGTCTAACTTTCGGACTTTTTAAAAATTATTTTCAAAAATCATTTCTTTTGAAAGCAATTTTTGATGTAAATTTTCACATATTTAAAGATATACAATATTTTAATATTCCCAAAGGTTCAATTTTTACAGATAAAGATGGAACTTATATAGATGTATTTTTAAATGGTACATATCAAGCGAGTAAGCAATATAATCCGGGATTGTCATTCAATATGGGATTGCAATGGAAACACTTCGATAGTAAAACCACTTTTTCGTTTCAGGTTTATCAACTTGGTTATTGCAAATTAAACAAAAAAAGTAACTATGCAAGAATAGATACCAATATTTGCTTTGAAGGATTTGAAATTCAAAATGTTTTAATTCAACCAACATTTCAATCAGGTTTATTTAGTAGCGATAGTTTAGCAAAATATTACAAGTCGTTTTTAGATACAAACTATTCATATTTAAGATTACCTGAAATTATGCGTTTTTATCTATCAAAGAAATGGCAAAGTAATATATTAAGGGAAAGTTATTTGGCAATAACGTATGTACATAACAGTGGTCAATCAATTCCTGAGTTTAGTTTATCTCAATGTATAAATTTGAAAAGAAATGTTCACATAAATTTTGGTACTTCTTTTTTTGGCTTTTCTCACTTCAATCCTTTTCTTAGCATAAATTACATGCACAAAAAGAACTTGGAAATTCATTTGTTTTATTCAAATCCATTAAGTTACTTAAGCAAAAAATATCCATTTCACAATGGCATACAATTATTAGTTAAAAAGGTTTTGTAGTTTCATTTTTATTATTTTCATCGTGAAAATTATATTCGTTGTTTTCGTTATCGTCATTTTCTTCTTTCATCCATTCGGGCAATTGTTCTAAATATCTGTTTTCGCTTTTATAATAAAAAGCCAGTATAATTCCTAAAACAAATCCAGAAATATGCGATTCCCAAGATATTTCCCAGTTTAATGGAAATAAACCCCATATTAAACTACCGTATAAAAACACAACTAATAGTGAAATGGACAATAGCGAGGTACTTTGTAACAAAATTCCACAAGTAAAAATATAAGAAGCAAGCCCATATATTATACCACTGGAACCTATATGATATGCCTGTCGTGCACCAAACCAAACCCAGATGGATGTTACAAAATACAACAAAATAAAAACTTTAAAAGCCGATTTCGGATAAAAGTAAAACAACATTGTTCCCAACACAACCAACGGAATTGTATTTGAAAATAAATGTTCCCAACTACCGTGTATAAGTGGCGAGAGTATTATACCCAATAAACCTTTCAATTTTAACGGATATACTCCCAGATGTGTAAAATCAATACAAAAAGCTACTTGAATAAAATGTATAATCCATATTATAAATGTAAATAACAACGGAATAAAAGCAGAAAGCCACAATCTTTTGTATTCTATTTTTTCTTCAAGCTGCATTTAGGGAACTAAAACTTTTAAAACCTTATTTTCAACGTTATAAGCAATTTCTGCTTGAAAAACAACAGGCTCACCATCGAAATGCCCTTTTATTTCAACAGCTTCTTTTTTTATAAAAACGGCTGTGCATTTATTATACAATACTTTTTTTGAAAGATGAAAAGATTTTGTCATTAACCTATAAAACATTGAAGGTATATTATACCACTTAAAACTCTTTAAAACAACAATATCCAATAAACCATCTGAAATATCGGCTAATGGAGCAACTACTACATTATTACCCCATTGATTAGCATTAGCTACTGTTATAAAAAAAGCTTCGATAATAAATTCATTTTCATTGCATTTAATAATATATCTTTCAGGCTTATAAGAAAAGAAAGAGACCAACACCATTCGAATATATGTAAATATCCCTCTTTTACCTGCATTTGCAAAAAGATGAGCAACGTTAGCATCGTAACCTACACCCGACGTACAGAAATAATAATTATTATTTATCCTTACAGCATCTATTTCTGCTACTTTCCCTTTAATAACAAGTTTTAAAGCCTTTTTTATATTCATTGAAATTTGTAAATGCCTTGCTAATCCATTCCCCGAGCCTAAAGGTATAATTGCTAATTTTTCTTTTCTATTTATTAGAGCTTGTCCAACTCGATTAATTGTTCCATCTCCACCACAAGCAATAACTATATCATATAATTTATAATTTATTTGTTTAATTATCTTTTCAATAATATTTTCTTCGGCCAATTCCCAGTATAAAAATTCAACAGTATATTTACTTTTTATAGAATTTAAAATTAAATTTTCAAGATTTTTTTTTTGCTTAGTCCCAGCTTTAGGGTTTATAACGACCAACGCAGACAACATATAAATATGAAAGTTTTTGCAAATTTATCATTTTTTCTAAGGCGTTACGATTTAGAATATAAAAATTAAACCATAAATAGTTAATAACTTTTTGTTAACACTTGTACGATTAGTTTGTCAAAACATTATTTTAGTTGAAATTCTTATTTTTTATGAAACGAAATATTGCAGTTTTATATGGTGGTTATTCGTCGGAATATGAAATATCTGTGAAAAGTTCTCGTCAAATAATAAAATGGCTGGATAAAAATCGGTATAATGTTTTTCCTGTAATAGTAACGAAAAAAGGCTTCTTTTATTCTGATGAAAACGGGACAAAAATAAATTTAAACGATTTTAGTGTTGAATGTAATAGTAAAAAG
>JBBIKO010000040.1:0-1215 GCA_037445415.1 Bacteroidota bacterium | reverse complement strand
AATTTACATTTTGCGTATATCATTATACACGGTTCTCCTGGCGAAAATGGTTTACTTACAGGTTATTTAGAAATGCTGGGAATACCTCATTCTACCTGCCCTTCGTTAGTTTCGGCATTAACATTTAATAAATATTTTTGTAAACTTGCATTGCAAAACTTACCTGTTAATTTGGCTAAATCTATTTTGCTAAGAAAAAACGACGTTGTAGATAAGGAAGAAATTATAGAAAAGCTTGGATTACCTATTTTTGTTAAGCCAAATAATGGAGGCAGCAGTTGTGGAACTTCCAAAGTAAAGAGTGTAAATGAATTTGACGAAGCTTTAAAAATAGCTTTTTCTGAAGACAACGAAATAATCATCGAGGAATTTATTCAAGGGACGGAAGTTTCTTGTGGAGTTGTTAAAACAAAAGCTTTTTCTGCATTATTACCAATAACAGAAATTATTTCTAAAAAGGAATTTTTCGATTATGAAGCCAAATATACACCTGGTATGTCGGAAGAAATAACACCTGCACGTATTCCCGAGAATGTTTACAAACTTTGTCATGATTTTACTTCTCGAATTTATGATTTTTTAGGATGCAAAGGAGTAGTGAGAATTGACTATATAATTAAAAATCAACAACCTTATTTTCTCGAAATAAATACAATTCCTGGGATGTCGGAAGCAAGCATCGTACCACAACAGGCTGCACACTATGGAATAAGCATGACAGAACTTTTATCGTATATTATTGAAGAGCACTTTTAGTATTTTTTTACTTTTCTAATTTCAATAGGTTGCAAATACAATGGCATTAGCATATTTTGTGTAATTACATTCGTAAGTATAATGTTATTTTCAGAATTATCGTATCTAAGTATAAATGTGCCTATATTTTCGTAGCCACCGTTTTTTCCTTTCTTTTCAAAATAAAGTTTAGTTGAAAGAGTTTGTATATTATTGTTGTTTATGCACGACAAAAATTCTTTTCCGTATTTTTGAATTAAACTTAAAAAATAAATTCCTGTATCGTAACCAAGAAAACTTAAACGACTTGGTTCGGTTTTATAATAAAACCTGTAATTTTTTACAAATTTTTTTACTTCATCGTCCAGATAATACATATAAAAGGGTTGAAAAGAATATAAATTTAAGTTAAACAAATGCTCGAGTTCAAAATTATTTTCGAATTTATTCCATGTAGGTATTTTTGTTAAAATAATTCTA
>JBBIKO010000039.1:0-11446 GCA_037445415.1 Bacteroidota bacterium | reverse complement strand
TATATTAGGATTTGTTTGAAGTTGGTCTGATTGTTGCAAATATCCGTTGCTTATAGACCAAGTACCAGATTGAATTGTCCAGGATGTATGAATAGTTGTATTAAAATTATCATTAAACATTCCAAGTTGTTCATTGCAACGCCATTCTGTTCCGTTATATTCAATAATTTGATAAAAAGAATTGCTAATTCCACTTCCACCTGGATTATCGTAATCGGTATAATCTACCCAAAAGTCGGTCCCTCTCCAATCATTTAAAACATTTCCGTCTACAGAAATATTTGTTGTAGGAGCAGTGTTATCAACAGAAGTTGTGCAAGCATCTATTTTATTTTTAGTTCCAGTTCTAATACTTGGCAATAAATCATATAAAGTATTTCCTGGACAAGCTGTTCCTCCTATGTTAACATCTCTATGCCCACATATTCTTGGTTTAACTGCCGAACCACCACTTTGCAATACTATTGTAGCAGATGATGTTGGATTGAATCCATAATGATGAAACCACCATGCTAAAAAGTTTTCGCACAAATTTAACTGCACAGTAGTGGGAGTTGTTACATCAGCATTTCCTAAATAATTATAACCAATTGAATATGGATTTGATGCCCCAGCGTGTGCTCCAAGTACATCTTTATAATTATTTGGATTTAAGTAATTTGGGTTATGCCTACCCTGATATAAGTTGCCATATTTATCAGACAAATAATTATATCCTATATCGTTCCAACCTAAAGAGTTAACGTGATAATTCCAATAACCTCTTACAACAGCAGCTCCATCTGTATAAGTATTTGGCGATGCTCCATGATGTATTACCACATGTGTTGGATTAATATAACTAATTGAATAAGTTGGATTATGGCAAGCTGTATAATTGCCGCACCATTGGCTTCTGGATATATACGAAGGAAAGGGGGGGCAAGACTTTGAATCAAAATTTAGTAGTTTAAAATTTTCGGTTCTACCAAAATCCTTAGTTTGATCGTAAAAAGCAATCCTTATTTCATCTAAGTAGCAGGCATCGGGTAAGTATAATAAAAATTCTAAGCTATCGTTAGCTGTTTCGTCTTGCCCAAATAAAACATTTGTCCAATACAAGCCTGTTGGCGTTTCATCGGGCGAAACAAAAACATCTTCTTCTAAATATTGACTCCACTTCCCATTTATTTTCTTAGTACGATATTTTACCATAAAATCGCCTCTTCCATGACTGCATGATGGATAATTCCACCCTACACCAAAACTTGTAAATGGAATGGGAGACGATAGTTTTATATGATATACATTATTTTCCTGTTTGACAGGGTTAATTAAAGCTATTTCTATTAATGAGTAATATTCTTCTTCAATGGTTTTTGTAACTTTAACAGATTGCCCAAATAATAATATATTTGATGCCAAAACAACATAGCAAATGAAAAATTTTTGTAGCATAGTTTTTTTTCAAAAGTACACAAATTAAAGAAAAAAAGCAATGATTTAATAAAAAAATAATCTAACCAAACAAATTAGGCGAGTTAAGCACAAAACCTCGATCACCTATAATAGCAATGTTAATCGTTTCAAATTTTATCATTTATTTTTAAACTTTAATAATGTTTTTATTACATAAACAATGTTATTTTATTGTTTGTTGTAATTTTTATTTATTTTGTCGCTGTTATAGTGTAATTATTTCAATTTTTTAAAAAAAAGAACAGGTTTTTGTCATTTAAAATATCATTATCTAATTTTTATTTATTTACAATGAAATGATGATTGACATTATCTATTCTTAACCACAATTCATTATTAGACAATCGAGTAATTTCCCAAATTATAGTTTGAGTGGAATCTCCATTTTTACTTTTTATTATTTCCAAACTTACATCTCCTTTGAATTTCCATTCGCCAGAAAAGCCTGTATTTTCTTTATAACTTCCTTCTTTTTCAAATGTCATTTCTGTTTTAGGCAAATTTGTAGTAACAGTAATTCCTTGCTCGGTATAAATAATAGCTTCGTATTTCCATGTTTTGCATAAACGTTTAGTTTTAGAACGAAAAGTAAATAAAGGACCGTCCTCGTATTTTGTACATGAAATTGTAAAAAAAGTAATAAGTAACAAAAAAAGAATTTTTTTCATAATTACTTTTGCTCTTTATATTTCATTACAAACATACTTAAATATTCGTTAAAATTCAAATTTATTTATTGTCGTTAGATTTGCAAAATTTATTAAATTTGTTTTCTGTAAAAAAAAACATATCTATGTACATATTAAATATTGATACAAGTTGCGAAATATGCTCTGTTTCGTTATCTAAACATAATCAATTAATTTGTTTTAAAGAGACTACAGAAAATAATAGTCATTCTTCTAATTTAGCATTATTAACAAACAAAATACTTAAAGAACACAAGGTTCAAGCTAATCAGCTATCGGCAATTGCTATAAATAAAGGTCCTGGTTCTTATACAGGACTAAGAATTGGAATAGCTTTTGCAAAAGGTTTATGTTATGCCTTAAATATTCCCTTAATAGCCATTGATTGCTTAAAAATCTTATCTCAAGATTTTCTCAATAAATACGATTATACAAATATTGATATTATATGCCCAATGCTCGATGCTCGAAGAATGGAAGTTTATACCGCTCTTTTTGATACTAATCTAAAACAAATTTTAGAAACACAACCTCTGATACTTAATAGTCAATCGTTAGACGATTATAAAAATCATAAAATAGCATTTGTTGGAAATGGAAGCCCTAAATTCAAGTTCTTGGTGGCTTCTACCGAAAAATCTTTCTCATTTTTTCCCGAATTATATCCAAATTCTGTAGCAATGGTAAAATTATCATACAATTATTTTTTGCATAAAATGTTCGAAGATATAACTTATTTTGAACCTCAATATTTGAAAGATTTTTTACCTACTACTCCTAAGAATAAATTAAACTAAAAAATGGTATTATATTTGAACGCCTAATTTAAAACTTAAGTGTATGAAATTTATTATGCTTATACTTTTTTTACTTAGCATGAAAAACTTCTTTTCTCAACCTTCGCAAGATAAATTTTCAGCTTTTAAAGATGGTGAATTCTTACAATACTTAGTTTATTATGGTTTAATAAATGGTGGAAATGCTATGTTGAAAGTTTCGGAATTTGAAATGAACAATAAAAAATATTTTCATGCAATAGCATCTGGATATTCAACTGGTTTGGCCGATAAACTATTTAAAGTTCGTGATGTTTACGAAACATTTGTTGAAATGGAAACAGGATTGCCTATAAAAGCCATAAGAAATATTTCGGAAGATACTTATAAATATTATGACGAAATAATATTTAATCGTAAAGAAAATATAGTCATTAGTAAACGAAAAGGCAAGATTAATGTTTCTGAAAAGACTTTAGATATATTATCGGCATTTTATTATGCTAGAAATAATCATTTTAAAAACTTAAAAAATGGCGATATTATTAATTTAGAAACATACTTCGAAGACGGGCTATTTACACTTCAAATAAGATACAAAGGAATTGAAACAATAAAAACTGGTCTGGGAAAAATAAATTGCTTGAAATTTTCACCAGTCGTAGAACCTGGTAGAATATTTGATACTCCAGACGATGTAACCATTTGGATATCAAACGACAACAATTTCATTCCTGTTAGAATTCAGTTCGATTTATTAGTAGGTAGTATAAAAGCTGACCTTGTTAAATACGAAAATCTTAAACATAATTTTGCATTAAAAATTAGTAAATGACTACTTATCAATAAGTTTGAATAATATTTACAATTAGTTAATACAGAAACTTACAACAGGGATGTTTCTAAATTAAATATTTTTTTAAAGTAATGTATTGTATTTTTTAATTTAAAGGCTGCCCTTTTGAGACAGCCTCATTCTCTAACTATATTTAATAAATTGTATGAACTATTACAAAACTCCTTGATCAAGCATTGCTTGAGCTACCTTCATAAATCCTGCAACATTGGCACCTTTTACATAGTTTACACTTCCGTCGCTTTCTGTTCCATACTTTACACATTGATTATGAATATTTCTCATAATTTCTTGTAAGCGACTATCAACTTCTTCGCGGCTCCAACTAAGTTTCATTGAATTTTGCGTCATTTCTAAACCACTTGTAGAAACTCCACCTGCATTAGCTGCTTTACCAGGAGCATATAACAATTTATTTTTGTGGAATATTTCGATAGCCTCGGGAGTACAAGGCATGTTAGCTCCTTCTGATATGCACAAACAACCGTTAGCTACTAAGTTAGCTGCATCAATTTCGTTTAATTCGTTTTGTGTAGCACAAGGTAAAGAAATGTCGCATTTAACTTCCCATGGTCGTTTCCCTTCATAAAATTCTGATCCTTTGAATTCGTATGCATAAGGTTTAACTATATCGTTATTAGATGCACGTAATTCGAGCATGTATTCTATTTTTTCTCCACTTATGCCGTCTTTATCATAAATATAACCATCTGGTCCGGATATAGTAACAACTTTTGCACCAAGTTCTGTTGCTTTAATGGCAGCTCCCCAAGCAACATTACCAAAACCAGAAATAGCAATAGTTTTGCCTTTAAGGTCCATTCCTTTCGTTCTAAGCATTTCTTGTGCAAAATAAACACATCCAAATCCGGTAGCTTCTGGACGAATAAGTGAACCTCCCCAGTTTATTCCTTTACCTGTTAGTACTCCATTGTGTTCGCTTGTTAATTTTTTCCACATACCGTACATATATCCAATTTCGCGTCCTCCTACTCCAATATCGCCAGCAGGAACATCTATTTCTGGACCAATTATTTTCCATAATTCGAGCATAAAGCTCTGACAAAAACGCATTATTTCTTCATTCGATTTTCCTTTTGGATCGAAGTCACTACCACCTTTTGCACCTCCCATAGAGAGAGTTGTTAATGAGTTTTTAAAAATTTGTTCAAATCCTAAAAACTTTAGAATACTTAAATTTACTGAAGGGTGAAAACGAATTCCACCTTTGTATGGACCAATTGCATTATTAAACTGTACTCGGTAACCAATGTTAACATGTACTTGTCCTTTATCGTCAATCCAGGGCACTTTAAATGTTAAGATACGGTCTGGTTCAATTAACCGTTCAATAATACCAGCTTTTTCAAATTGAGGATTTTGATTATAAACTTCTTCTATTGATTCTAAAACCTCACGAACAGCTTGTAAATACTCAACCTCGCCTGGATGCCTTTTTTCAAGGTTGCTCATTATTTTTTCTACATTCATTTTACAAAATTTTTAAATTTACATTGCAAAACTATTTGAATTTCATTCATAAAAAAATGAAACCTATCATAGTTTAATACTATTATTCGTCATAATGTAACATAAACAAAAGAATATCAATATATTGTAAAATTCTTTTTTTGTAAATTCCTGTTATACAACAATATGATAATTATCAATATAAAAATAAAAATATATCAATACATTTGAACACAATAAAAATTTTGGTATGTTTGATAACTATACATATAAAGACCTTATTGAAAGGGGAAAAGAGTTAAATTGCTTGTATGAAATAAATGAACTTTATTGTAATTTATCTGATCCCTTAAACATAATCTTGAATAATGTTTGTACAAGCATCGAAAAAAGCATGCAGTACAATAACATAAGCCAGTGCGAAATAATTTTAAATGGTGAAGTTTTATCGAATAAAACAATTTTAAAAACAGAATTGAAACTATCGGCAAAAGCCTATCAAGACGGCAATTTAATTGAGATAAATGTTTATTATACTAAACCCATTAGAAAAGAACATAGAACTATATTTTTACCCGAAGAACAACAATTACTTAATACTATTGCTGCAAAAACTGCTCATTATATAAGTTATCGAATGCTGCGAGAAAGTTATGAAAGATTAAATAATGAAAATAATATTTTAGATGTAGAACAAGATGAGCGATTGTTATTATGGTTAAATAACATGTCTTTGAACGAACACGAAAGAAAAGATATTTTAAAAAACTTAATATATTTCAAAAAAAATGAAACTGTATGTAAACAATTAACAATAGCAAATTATATAATGCTTTTATTCGATGGTTATATGAAATTATCGCTCGAGCATTATTACGAGCATCAGTTTATTTTCAAAATTTTGAAACCATTCGACTTTATTGGATTATCTTCACTTTACGAAATACAGCATTATCCTTTTACTGCTATTACTTTAACTTCTTGTAAAGTATATTTAATTGAAAAAGAGAAGTTTAGAAAAATAATTTTCCAAAACCCTCATTTTGCTGAAAAAATTTTAGGTATGTACACGCAAAATTTTTCCTTTTTATTAGGTAGATTGAATAGCATTTCTAACAAACAATCACTCGGTAAATTATGCGATGTACTATTATATTTGTCTGATGTAGTATTTAAATCGCTAGTTATAGAGAATATAATTTCTAGAAAAGATCTTGCCGATCTATGTAGCTTAAGTACAGAAAATACTGTACGAATGTTAAGCGATTTGAAAAATAACAATATAATAGCTATAAACAGAAATGAAATACATATTATAAATAAAGAAAAACTTGTTTCTTTAAGTCAGCACGGTTAATTTTATTCTATTTTACTTTTATAAGCACCTGAAAGAAATATGTGAAGTTGTAACCCAACAACATTATATTTTTTATTTATACTTCCAAAAACCGACATTCCTATTCCGATGTCAAACACGGGTTTATATGTAATGTCAACTGTTCCAAGCACACCAATTTGATTAAACCCGACGTACCATTTAGTTAGTGTACCATTCGACCATTCGGCATGATGGAATGTTCCTCCATAAGCAAATGTTAATCCAGCAAATGTAGCAAAATTGAATTTATGTGTTTCTTTTCTAAATCCGTAAAGAAAAAAAATATCGTTTAAACGCTGCATTGTTGGTTTTATAAAAAATTTGTCTGACGAAACATGATAACCCGTTTGAAACCAATTTTTTTTTATCTTGAAGGAATATGCAATAGTTGTATTAAATTCTTTTTCACTTAATATAAAATGATAACTATAACCTTGTCCAATTTTTAACCAGTTACTGTAAGGTTTATATATCTTATTTCCTAAAACAAATTCTTCTGTTTCCTGACTCAAAACAGAAAAAGGTAAAATTAGATTACAAAATATGTATAAATACCGAATCAAAGTTGATTATTATTAGAAATATACTCTAATGCTTGCATAAGCTTGTTGTACCAATCTTTACCAAATTTTCTACATAAAGCATCTTTGCAAAAATCGTAAACATAAATGTTTTTTATCTGTCCTTGGGTGCGAGCTGAAATACATATATCCCACGAATGATAATTTAAAGCAAAAAAAAGCGGATACTTTTTTACACGTATAGGGTACAAATGACAGGAAATAGGTTTTTTAATAGGTATTTTATCGTTGTTATATGCTGTTTCTATAGCACATTTAGCAATATCTTCTTCAAAGTAAACAAACACACATTCTTTATTCTGATTAAGTTGCGTTACTTTATCGTTTTCGCTATCAATGTAATAAAAATAAGATTCATTAATAAGTTTTTTTGATTTTTCGGGTAAATATTTTTCTATAATATGAATATTTTCTTTTATTGTTTCTATTTCTGAATTTTCGAGTGGTGCACCAGAATCTCCTTCTACGCAGCATGCTCCTTTACATACCGATAAATTGCAAAAAAAAGGTGTCTGAATTACATCTAAACTTAATATGGTATTGTCTATTTCAATCATTCAACTAATATATTACCATTCATCTCTTCGGGTATTGGTAATTGCATAATAGTAAGAATAGTTGGGGCCACATCAGCTAATATTCCATGTTTAATTTTTTTATAATGTTTTGAAATAAGAATTGAAGGAACAGGATTTAGAGAATGTGCAGTGTTAGGACTACCATCTGGATTTAATGTATAATCTGCGTTTCCATGATCAGAAATAATTAAAGCTTCGTAATTATTTTCTATGGCGGCTTGAACTACCTTGCCAACACAATTATCTACGGTTCTTACAGCCTTAATTATAGCATCGTAAACGCCTGTATGCCCAACCATATCTCCATTTGCAAAATTCAAACAAATAAAATCGTGCTTTTGTTTTTGTAGTTCGCTAATTACAGCTTCGCAAACCAAAGGTGCGCTCATTTCGGGTTGTAAATCGTATGTAGCAACTTTTGGTGATGGAATAAGTATTCTTTCTTCGTTTTCAAATTTATCTTCTCTTCCACCAGAGAGAAAAAACGTAACGTGAGGATATTTTTCCGTTTCGGCTATTCGCAACTGCTTTAAACCATATCGTGAAATAACCTCACCCAAAGTATTGTTTGTGTTTTCTGTTTCAAATAACACATTTACATTTTTAAATGATTCGTCATAGCGGGTCATTGTTATGAAGTGTAAAGGGATAGTATGCATATCGTATTCTGGCATATTTTTTTGTGTAAGAACAGTTGTTATTTCTCGTAATCGGTCTGTTCTGAAATTAAAGCACACAAACACATCATCTTGCTTTATTATAGCTTTGGGTTTTTCGTTTTCATCAACAAAAACAACAGGTTTAATGAACTCGTCTGTTATACCTTCGTTGTAAGATTCTTTTATAGCTTTCAGCACATTTGTGCTTTTTTTGCCAATACCACGAACCATTGCATCGTATCCTTGTTTAATTCGTTCCCAACGCTTGTCTCTATCCATAGTATAATAACGACCTGAAAGCGTTGCAATATAGGCACCCGTGTTCTTTATTCTTTCAATAAGCTCGCTCACGTAGTTTATTCCGCTATACGGGTCAGTATCTCTACCGTCTGTTAAAACGTGTATGGCAATATCTTTTACACCGTTTTCATGAGCTAATTCGCATAATCTAACAAGATGGTTAATGTGTGAATGTACGCCTCCATCGCTAACAAGACCAATAAGATGATAAGTTGCATTGCGTTGTTTTGCTATATTGAATGATTGAATTAATATAGGATTTCTATCAATTGTTTTTTCTTTAATAGCCTTGTTTATACGTACAAAATCTTGATAAACTATTCTGCCTGCTCCTATATTCAAATGACCAACTTCGCTGTTACCCATTTGTCCATCAGGCAAACCAACATTTTCTCCACAAGTTAACAAAAAACTATGAGGATAATCTTGTTTTAAAACATCTAAATTTGGTGTTCCTGCTGTAAAAATTGCATCGGAACGACTTTTGTCGCCTATCCCCCAACCATCTAGTATTACAAGTACAAACTTTGTTCGAATTTTCATGCAGCTTTTTTCGCAAAAATAATCATTTTTAATCAATTAAATTTTGGCTTTAAGGTGTACACGTATCATTAATGCTTTTTAATTATTGTCTTAAAATCAAATAAATTTCTTAATAACAATTTTATAAAGAATGATAAGTATTATGAAAAATTATTTTATCAATTTTTCGAAACAATATTTTTTAATTTTTAAAAGGTTATATTTTTCATTTTGTATCTATAAAAGTTTAAATTAAATAATAGATAACTAACAAAATACCACACATAATGTTTGTTTTATGAAAAAGCCTTAAAGTGTGTATATTAATTTTTCTTATCGTTTTCTTTAATCAACACCGAAAAAATAAAAAGTATAACTACTGAAGAAACAAAAACTAAAAATATTGAAGAAAAAACTTTCTTTAATACTTCTTTAACATCTATAATATCCCAAATAGCCAAAAGAGCAATAATGGTAGAAATAATAATTAGGCTTATTAAAATGTAAGCTGTTAGTTTTTTAATTGTATTCATAATTTTTTTATTAAGTAATCTATAATTTCTTCTAACTTGTTAAATTCTTTAATAATAGTATTTTCTTTTTTCAACAACCATACAAAATTACCATTATTGTTTTGCTGTATTATAACGGAAAAAACAACATTTTTGTTACAATCAGTTCTTATTCCATATCTTAAAAAAGCATATTTTGTATATTTGAAAGAAATTCCGTCGCCAATTATTCTAACACAACCTATTGTCTTTCGAATTAATGGTAAGAATTCCTTCACTTCTAATTTCAACTCATTTTTTTCAAGGTCTTTATCAATTATAATTTGTTCGGGGATTTTTTCTATAAACGAATTTTCGGTAATTAACAAGATTTTATGTGCATACTTAAGAACCAAATCAGTTAAATGAGTACTAAAAATAATTATTTTATTCTGTTCTAATACTAAGTCTAAAAATACATTTAAAATGTTTACTTGCTGTTTTGGGTCAAGATGCGACAGTGGTTCGTCAAAAATCATAATCCCACTATTCTGAAAAATTATTTTCCCTATAGCCACTCGTTGCATTTCTCCATCTGAAAGCTGCGTTAAAAAATTATCAGCTTTTTCTTCCAGTTTTAAATTAGACAATATCTCATAAACAATTTTATTGTTTTCATAAGGTTTAAACAAAGAATGAGGTTTTCCTAAAGAAACGTATTCCTTAACTTTAAGATAAGGAACTTTTGTATTTTGCGATGGTAAATATGAAACAAAATGCGATCTTTCTTTAACTTTGTAATTCTTTATATTTTTTTGACAAATGTATATATTTCCATTTATTGGATCTTGAATTCCTGATAAAGTTCTTAAAAAAGTAGATTTTCCTGTGCCATTTTTTCCAATAATAGCTATTAGTGATGGCGATTGTATTTTTAATGAAATAAGTGTATTAGGAACATAAAATTTTTGATTCGAATAATTGTATCCGCAATGTAATGAATCTATATTTAAAGAAATTACATCCATAACTCTTTCTTTTTTAGAAAAATGTATGCCAATAAAGGTAAAGAAAGTAACGAAGTAATTGTATTTAAAGGAATACTTGTAAAATGCAAAATTTGTATTATAATATCTGATAAAAGCATTATGTAAATTCCAAAGAATGCTGAATAAATTAGTAACCTGTTATGTAACTGCGTTTTGAAAATCATTCGAGCTATATGTGGCGAAATTAAACCCACAAAAGCAATAGGTCCATAAAAGGCAGTAGTAAAACCAATAAGTATTGATGTAAATAAAAACACCATCCAAGTAAAAGTTTTTTTCGACAATCCGCTACTCTGTGCCTGTTCTTCGCCAGTAAGCCATAAATCTAATTTATATGATTGAAAAAGTAATATCAGAAAAATAATTATTCCTGTTGTTAAAATAATTAAGCTATAATTAGTATTTGTGTTACTTAAATTGCCCATATTCCAATAAACAAAGGATTGAATTTGTACTGACGAAGAAATATTTTGCAAAAAAGTAATTAAAGCATTTACAACTGTACCAAGTAATATACCTACAATTAGGATAGTAATTGTATGTTGAATACGGATAGAAGCAATAAATATAATTAACATAAATGCAAATGCACCAATAATAGAAAAACCACTAATTCCTATTTTTAGAAAATTTTGGGGT
>JBBIKO010000038.1:2807-11519 GCA_037445415.1 Bacteroidota bacterium | reverse complement strand
TGGATTTAAAAGGGGGTATTACATTAAAATATCGTAGCATGATCTCTGTAACTATCCACAGAATGAACAACATTATCATTCCACTGGATGATAATGTAAAAATTAAAACAACAAAGAATAATCTATAATAAAATTTCTGATATTTAAACATTTTAATATCAAAGCTATTTAGAACTTTTATTATAATAATTCCAATAGCAGCATACATTCCAAGACTTTTAGGTTCACCGGCTAAAGAACAAATTCTTACCATTTGTACACCAAAATAATTATATGTTGGCGACACAAGTTCTTCCCTAATTAATGGAAGAATATCGAAACCCGTGAATGCATATATTATTTGTTGAACAACTCCAATAACTGAAACTACAATTATTCCATAAAGAAGATATTTTAATAGTAGCATTACATCTTTCAATGAATGAAGGTAATTATATGAAATATAAAATATGCTAAATAAAAGACTATAATTTATTATTTGGCTGATATACCTACCTTCATTTCTTAAAAATCCCGGATTTTGTGTAGGAATAAATTCTATAACAAAGGTAGATAACAAAAAAGATGATACAAATGCATATAATAAAAAAAGGACAATAGAGGAATTAAATCCCCTGAATTTTGCTAATTCTGTTTTTGAAAATAAAAACAGGAAAAATAAAAAATTTAAAAATAAAAGTGTTAATTGGCTTATCGTGTAACGGACCCCTAAATCGTAATCAATACCAAAAAAAGGAATAAAAAAGGCATACGCCTGTAAAAAAGTCATCTTACGAAATAATACCAGTCCAAATACGGTAAAAATTAAAATCCATTCTAAAAAAAATCGTATCTCGGGCATTAGGCAATTTTTAGCATTCTTAGAAACAACATAAATATTTTATAACACTTACGAAAAAAAGAAAATGAATAATAGCGAGGTAACTTTTCTCTTTCAAAAAGTATTTTTCTTTCTTGTTGATATCTTCCTTGTGGGGCCCAAGAACATGATTGATTGGGATGTATTCTGAATGTGGATAAAACTTTATTACTACGAATTGTTTTATTGCTGTTTTTTAAAATTCTATAAAACAAATCGCCATCCATGGTAACATGAAAATCCGGATTCAATCCACCCACGGTGTCGAAAATTTTTCTTGACCAGAAACACGAAGGTTGATAGATAGGAACAATACCCCATGCTTGAGCTTTATAATTAGTATAATGCGATTTAGCTCTTTTAAAAGGTTTGTTATTAATATCTGTTAATATACAATCGGCGTATATAAAATCGAATTTATGTTTTCGATATTGCTCAGCAACATAATGTAAAGATGCGGGTAAATAAGTGTCGTCAGAATTTATCCATGCCAATATTTCTCCGGTAGCTTTATTGAAACCTTTTATCAGGGCATCGGTCATCCCTTTATCGGGTTCACTTATAAAATAAGCTAAATATGGCTCGTACTTTTTTATTATTTCAACAGAATTATCGGTAGAAGCCCCGTCAATAATAATATATTCGAGATTTGGGTAATGTTGGTTAATGACAGATAAAATAGTATCTTCAATAAAATTGCCTTTATTGTAATTAACTGTTACAACTGATATTTTCGGATATTTCTGTTTAGTAGCCATATATCCAATTTCTTATTTTATATAAAATACCTTTAAAAAGGATAAGGTTTTTTGATTGTTTTAAAAAGCCATTATTTATTGAAAGGTTATTTATATTCATTAATAACTGAAATACTGATTTAAAATAAAGCCTGATGCTGCCTGATAAGAAATAATCATTCACGGTTTTGGAATATCGGAGAAAACGAATATCGCTTTTTGATAATTTGTCTTTATGTTTCTCTATAAAAAAAGGAATAACAGACTTGCTCTGCTCTGCAAAATCCTTTAATTTCAACTTTGAGGTAACACCAACACCTACTCTGTAGTAGCTTGACACAAAATCAGTAAAATAATATTTAGGACAATAAAAATAGAGAAGTGTGTTTCTGTACCAATCTGCTCCATATCCCATATTTTCCGGTGCAATCATATACGGTAATAATTTGGTAGAGTATCCAATCCACCTCAGACTTACACCGCCTCTTAATTGCTCTTGAAAAATATTTTTATTTTTTAACCGATAATTATTCCATATAGTAATTTTACCATTGGGGTAATAGTGGGCAGTATTAGTAACAATGATAAAACTTTCGTTTTTTACATCGATGTTTTCTTTTTCAATAACTTTTAATAAATTATCGAATAATTTTTTTTCAAAAAAATCGTCTCCTCCCAGTGCACAAAGCACATCCCCTGTAACCTGCAATAAAGCGAAATTGAGGTTTTTATATAAACCCACATTTTTTTTGTGACGAAATACTTTAATAATATCAGGAAATTTTTGTTTGTATTCAAGAATTATGTTCCATGTATTATCTGTAGAACAATCGTCAGAAATAATGAATTCATAAGGCAAAACAGATTGATTCATTACTGAATCAATCATTTCACGGACATATTTTTCCTGGTTATAGGTAATAGTTAAAGCTGTAAATTTGATATTACTCATATATCTTCTTAATAAATTTTGCCGGATTTCCTACCCAAATTTCATTATCAGGAACATTTTTAGACACCACGCTTCCTTCGCCAATTACAGCATTTACCAATAGTAACTCTTTTCAAAATTATACAAATGCATTTTCTTTATTAGTACCTGCTTTGAAACAGGAAGTAATTTTAATTCTCTATCCTTTGGACTTATTGTATGAAAATCAGTATCATATATTTTACAGCCATTGTCAATTAAAACATTATTTTCAACTATAATAGAGTTAGTACAAAAAACAACGCTATTTGAAATACCACAATTATTCCCGATAGTTAATTTGGCATTTTTACTTACAAATAATGAAAGTTTGTTTCTCCACCTAAAGGATTAGAGAATCTTCCTGATGATAAAGTTGTTTTATTTCTAATAATGATTTGTCCTCTGCCCTTGAAAAATACAATTCCACTTGCTTTAATGTGAGAGTATTATATTTTAAAAATGAGAGATTGAAAAAGAAAGATTATTCGATAATATATGTTTAACAGTAATTTTCTCATATCATCATTCAATTTTTATCATTTTGTAAAAATATTTTTTTACATACAAAAAGAACTGTTGTCTGTTAATTTTCTTTTGCAGCGTTGTTGTTAATAGATATGTGTTTTTAAATGAGGGCTTTTTGTCAAAATCTTTTGTTTTAGCAAAAAAGATATTATATCCTTCAATATTATTAAGAATATTTAATTCAATAGGAACCATCTGTATGCTAAACGATTTTATTTTTTTAATACATTTTTTTGTTGAAATTAGGTATTCTGAACGAATCTTACTTATTTCTTTTTTTCCATAGAGATCAACTGTAAAATCGAAATTTGAGAAAAAATTATTATATTTTTTGATAATTGATGAATCCAGTTCAAAGTAAACATCGTATTTAAGTGATTCAGTGTTATATGGGGCAAAACAATAGCTGGTTTCGTTGAACAATATAGGAACTTGTACATTATTATTATCACCAGAAATATGAGTTCCTATGTCTAAGCTAAAATTTGTAGTAAGAGAAACTTTGGGAAAAACAAAATATAAGTCGTGTATTACCATATAGGCAATAAAATATTTTTTCCAGGAAGATTCCGGCCATCGGAGAACGGAATCGGGTATTGGTAAATTCTGATCAAGTTTTTTATCATTATTCACATACCATCGGTAAAAACCTTCCCAATGTTTTTTTGACCATATCTGGCCTAAAGAACTGGCATGCTGAACAAAATATGTAGAGTAGGAGTCATTTAATGGATAAAAATTTAAGTTTGCTATAAAGTTAAAGTTATATGCGTAAAGCGATATTCCACAAACTCTTTCTTCTTTGTCGTAAAAATTTAATGCTTGTTGAGCATAAGAGTAAAAATATTGAGAAACATACATATCATCTTCAAGTATGATTACGCTTTCATATTCGGAAGTCAGATTGCCACAAGCAAGAATATGCTTTCTTAGGCCTAAATTATTTTCATGTTTAATAATTTTTTTGGTACCATTTTTCCATTTGAAATTATCTGCGACTCTTTCTACTTCATTATTCTGACTTTTATCTATACTTATAATCAGCGGTATTTCAATTGAACTGTATTGAGCATTGTCAAGTGAAAAAAGTAATCGGGATAAGCTTCTTGGCCTGTTATAAGCAACAACAATAATAGCCGGGATGGGCATTTTTTGGTTCATGTGTCTTCTTTTTCTAAAAGATCAACAATATTTGGAACAAAGATTTAATCAATAAATTTATAAAATGCATTATTTATGGACACTGTGTTTTTTTAGTTCCTCCAGACTTGATTTCAGGATTAGAGGTGTTTTCTACAAAAGCAGGATTACCGGCAATTCCTCCGCTATTGGCAGAGCCTCCAGAACCGATATTTCCACCGGCAATATTACTGCAACATGAAGTACCATCGGCTGCTGCCTTAACAACATAGATGTCATAGCTTCCCATTCCTATAGAAGTCGTCATTCCGGCAACAAAGTAACTTCCGTTAGATATCTGAACAATAGCTGTACTACCTTCAGCTCCATTTCCTCCCATTGCTCGCAACCATTGAACATTTCCATTGATATCAAGCTTTATAAAATAGATATCATTGTTTCCGGCCCCGTATGATTTTGTGCCTCCGGTTACTGCATATCCTCCGTCAGATGTTTGAATAATGAAACTCGCTCCTTCATCATTGCTACCTCCTATTGTCTTAGTCCAGAGAATATTTCCGATATCGTCAATTTTTATAATATAAACATCGCTGCCTCCGGCACTATAAGATGTTGTCCATCCTGCTATTAAATATCCACTATCTGATGCTTTTGTAATAGAGTATGCCAATTCATTTACACTTCCGCCGATGGTTTTAGTCCACAAAAGGTTACCATTTGCGTCTAATCGTGTTATATATACATCGTTAAGCCCGGCTCCGTACGAGTTGGTTTTTCCTGCTGTAATATAACCTCCATCATATGTTTGAATAACTGAATATGCAATATCATCCCGGTTTCCACCAACTGTTTTTGACCATTGAATAGAACCAGTAGCATTTAGTTTGATAATAAACATATCGTAAGCTCCAATTCCAAAAGAATTGGTATAGCCGGCTACAACACATCCTCCATCTGTAGTTGAAGTAACTGCTCGCGCATAATCACTATTGCTTCCGCCTATTGTTTTTGTCCATAAAATATTGCCGGAAGTATCTAATTTAACCAGATAAATATCAGCATTTCCTGCGCCAAATGAACCTGTTGTTCCTGCTATAGTTATTCCATCGTCGGTCGTAGAACATGAGGCATATGCATAATCATAATTGCTTCCACCGATAGTTTTTAGCCATTGTACATTACTGCTGGTATCGATTTTAGTAATATAAATTTCGCTACTGCCAGCACCAAATGAACTTGTCCATCCCGATATGTACAGTCCTCCAACAGATGTTGTTACCATTGAGCTTGAACGATCGTCATTTATTCCACCTATAGCAAAGCAGGAAGGTGAACTGCAGGAAATATTCACTCCAACGGAATTTGAATTTTGACTTATTCCACAAGCACCTAAAGAGCGAACGCGATAGTAGTAGGTTGTACCACATGTTAAGTTATTTATGCTATAGGAGTTTGTACTCCCTACATTTAAGTTATTATACAAAGGTAAAATATTTGTAAAACCAGGGTCTGACGCTACATCTAAATAGTAAGCATAAGTATTAGGTACTGTATTCCAATTAGCAGTAAATGATGTGATAGATACATTTGATTCAGTTAAAGCAACTGGAGTTTGCTGTATAGAAGTACAATGAAAACAGTATATATTTTCCCAAACTCCGGCTAAAGCATTATATCCCTGATAACAATTAACGGAAGTGTTGAAAATTATAAGTGAATTGGCCGGATTTACAATAGCATCACGTTCGGCTGTCGTTATTCGGGGAAATAAAACGCCTTTATTATTAAACTGAATATCCAATGCTGCACTGCTATCAGGCAGATTTCCTGTTGTGTTAATGGCAACCTGAGCATTAGCTGAAAATATATAAAAAGTAAAAATAATGATTATTACATTATTTGTATTTATCAGTCTGTTGAAAAAAATAAGGAACTTCATTGTTTTATATAGTTTATTCTTTTTTTGAAAAAATTAATAAAGCTTGTTTATATCTTGGTAATAAAGAAAAAATGTATTCTATCAGATTAATCTTTATTAGTTTTCTAATTAAGAAATACCATGAAGGGACTATGAGTAAAAAGGACAAGAAGCTTAATGATAAAGCAACAGCATTTACGCTGATTAATGTACCGAAAAATACACTTAATGGAACTAAAAATAGAATTAATAGATTCCAGTTAAAATCAAGTTTTGTCTTACCGGTTGCAGTAAGCAGGCTTCCTACCGGATTTAATAAAGATCGGACAAAAACATAGACAGAAAGAAGTTGTACTAATGTGGTAATACCAACATATTGATTTCCGTATAAAATTATTACAATAAGTTTTGCAAAAATAGCGATTAAAAGATAAACACTAAAATTTACGGTCGAAACTAACGAAACAATTTTCATATAAATACTTTTCAATCGATTCGGTTCATTTTGAACTTTGGCTAATAATGGGGCAACAACCGAGTTAATTACAGGATTAATAAATTGCATAGGTCGGAATACGAGTTGTTTGGCTAAGCTGTAAGAGCCTAAAATTTCAGGGGAGTATAATTTTCCAATAATTAAAATATCAATATCCCTGTTAAAATAATTAATAATCTGACCTCCAGTTTGGTATAATCCGATTTTAAAAAATGGTTTTGTCTCGTTGAATTTAAATCTAAACGAAATTCGGTTCGAATTTAATCCATCAAATAAATAAAGAGTACTACTAACAATTGCTGTAACAATAGCAGAGTAAACTAAAGCATAAACCCCGTAATTAAAATATGCTAAACATGTAGAAACAATTAAACCTGCTACATTTGCTACAATATCAAATATGGATATTTTTTTAAAATTCAGATTTTTTTGTAAAACAACGCGTGATTGTCTGCCTATAGCAGAAATAATGAGGGATGATGTTGCGATAGGGATAAGAACGGAAAGTTGATTTAATTTATAAAATGAGCTTACTAACGGAGTTATTGATAGAATAAATAAATAAATGATTAGACTGAAAAGAATATTTAACCAGTATAAACTGGAATATTGTTCTTTAGTAATATTTTGTTTATAAATGATAGCTGAGCTTATTCCAAGGTCAATAAAAAGACCCATAAAATTAATGATAAAAGTAGCTATTGCAAATAATCCAAAATCGGCTTTCCCAATATATCTTGTCAGAATGGATATTTTAATGATTGAGATAATTGTAATGGTAATAGTAGAAATTGTTGTCCACTGTACTCCTTTTATAGCCTGTTTTTTTAAAGAATTCATTGATTTATTTTTTTTGCTATAACCCAATATCCGGGTGCTTCGAGTAGTTTATTTTTGTCTAACTTATCTAATAAAGGGGCAAGCCACTGATTAATATAAAACATAGGAAATATAAATAACTTCAGAAAAAGACTAACAGGATTTTTTTTATTTATAAACCTATTCCAAAAGTAGTTTGCTTTTAATGCTTTTGCTGAAAAATAACCACCATTTGGAAATATATTTATGTCTTTGTAACCAGCAAGATGTAACATCTTTTCAAGAGCAAATGGCGTAAAACGGAAGAAATCATATGGGGCTTCATGAATCCACCACTGAAATGGAACCTGAAAGATTAAATATCCGTCATTTTTTAAAATTCTATAAGATTCATTTATCATTATTTGTGGTTCGAAAAGATGCTCCAATACCGAAATGGTGATGACAGTATCTGCACTGTTATTTTCGATAGGAAGCGGTTTATTCAAATCAGAAAAAATATCTGCTGTCAATTGATGGAATGTGTTTCCCCAGTCCACTCCTGTATAATTTTCTGCAAATTGTAAAATAAACTTTTCATAAGGTCTTTCACCACAGCCTAAATCATAAACATGCCCCTTTATGTAAGGAGAAAATTTAATCAGATATTCTTTATTATATTTGTAGACCAGCCAATTATGTTGTTTACAATTGGGGTGTTCAATCTTCATATAACATCTTGAATTTTTGTGTTTTACTAAGCATTAATTTATCATTCCAGTTTTTTTCAATTAAAGATATGTTATGATTTTTTTCGTTTTCACTTATTGGGTTAAAGATTATTTCGGGATTCTTTTCTGCTTCTTTAAATGAAAGAACATAAAAACCATTTCTTTTGAAGTAGTGGTACAAAGGATTTTCTTGATTAAGAATAATATTGCAACCCAAATACATTAAAGATAATATATTACCGAGAGCCTGTTGCCTTAGATGATTCATAAACGCCGAAACACACGATGAAATTAGACGGTAATATTCATTCAAAGGTAAGAATTCTTTCATAGCTAAAAAATGTTCACCCAGCAAATTACTGCCAAGATTAATGATTTTTTTTCCATAAGTTTCATTACCATAGCTTAAGGGGCAAATTACCTTTCTTTCGTCAAGTTTTAGTTTACTTAAAAATCTGATTATTTCGACGTGATTGTTTGCTGGATTGGAGCTGTTACCTATTAAAATATTTTGTTTTTTTTCTGAATTTTTAGG